>JBGSRB010000495.1:0-2168 GCA_041737735.1 Anaerolineae bacterium
ATTACCTGATGTTCGGCTTCATCAATCTCGACAAGCCGCACGGCATCACCAGCCACGACGCGGTGTATGCCGCGCGGCGCGCCTTCGGCATCAAGCAGATCGGTCACGCGGGAACGCTCGATCCGCTGGCGACGGGCGTGCTGATCCTGTGTATCGGCGGCGCCACCCGCTTGAGCGATTACGTGATGCACAGCACCAAGCGTTATCGCGCGGTCGTGCATCTGGGCGTCAGCACCGACAGCTACGACGCCGAAGGCGCGATCACCGCGCAGACCGACGCCAGCCACATCACACGCGCGCAGATCGAAGCCGCACTCGAACCCTTGCGCGGCGCGATCGAGCAGATTCCCCCGATGCACAGCGCCATCAAGCAGGATGGCAAGCCGCTTTACGAATTGGCGCGCAAGGGCGTGACCGTCGAACGCGCCGCGCGCCGCGTGACGATCCACGCGCTGGACGTGATCGACTGGCAGCCGCCGCTGATCACGCTCGACGTGACATGCAGCGCCGGAACGTACATTCGCAGCTTGGCGCATGATCTCGGCGCAGCATTGGGTGTGGGCGCGCATCTCGCCGCGCTGACGCGCACGCAAAGCGGACGTTTTGATCTTGCCCATGCGATCGCGCTCGATAGCCTGCGCGCTGACTCCGACCCCGCACAGTATTTGATCCCCGCGCGCGTCGCGCTGGCGGATTATCCGTCGATCACGGTGACGGATGATGAAGCGCTGCATCTGCGTCAGGGCAAGCTGATCACGCGCACTTCAGCCACTGAAGGCGAAGCGATCATGGCGTATGACGCGCGCGATCAACTCGTGGCGATCCTCACACCGCGCGCCGACTCGCTCAAACCGCACAAGGTTTTTGCGGTAGAGTGACATACTCCCCACGCCTAAAGGCGGGGGCTTCTACCCTCAACACGGCTGCGCAGGCGAACCTTCGTCTTACTACCGCTCCGGTAGAGCGCTGATGCCCCCAGCGCTTTTGATGTTGATGGCTGCGTTGTGGTCTCGATCCATTGTGAGACCACAAGCGCAGTTAAGCAGCCTGTCGCGCAAGGTGAGATTATGCTTTTGCCCGCAGCTCGAACAAACTTTCGTTGTCGGTGCGAAGCGGTCAATCTTAACCACGCTTTTGCCGCGTTTGATCGCCACCCATTCGAGGATGTTCATGAAACTGGCAAAACCCAAGTCACTCACCTTGCGCCCCCACAGGGCTTTCATGCCTTGCAGGTTCAAGTCCTCAAAGCACAGCACGTCGTATTCGTCGCACAGTCGATGCGCCAACTTGAAGTGAAAATCGCGTCGCGCGTTCGTGACATCGGCGTGGTGCATTACCAGCGCACGATTTGCCCGCTTGCGCCGTCTCGAGCCTTCCATCTTACGCGAAAGCTGGCGATGAAGGTGCTGCGTCTGGCGAAGGTGCTGCGCGAAGAACTGTGGATTGCCGTAGCTTTTGCCCGCATCGTCAACCAGAAAAGTTTTCAAGCCAAAGTCGAATCCGCCGCTTTTACCCGTGCTGGATTGCCCGACTTGCAGGTTCTCAACGACGCTAAAGACCAACCACCAACGCCCGCCAGCATCCCGCTTAACCGTGAGCGTTTTGATTTGCCCGCCGATCTCGCGGTGCTTCACGAACTTATACTTCACACCGTCAATGATGACGGCGCTGCCTTCCACCCTGTACCCTGACTGCGGGAAGGTGAAAGATGAATAGCGCCGTGCTTTTTTGAACTTCGGGCGACCCTTCGCCAGCTTGTTGAAGAAGCGCTGGTAGGCATCATCCACGCGCCTGCACACATCCTGACAGACTTGTGAATGCAGGTCTGCCCACAGCGCGAAACGCAGTGTTTTGCGCAGCTTCAAAACGTGCTTGTTCATGTCGTGAAGGGAAATGTATTTTCCGTTCAGGCGGTAGTAACGCCTTTGAAGTGCGATAAAGTGATTCCAGATTGTAGACGCAACAAAGAGCTTGTGCCGCAGTTTCCGATCCTTCTTATCAGCGCGGTACAGTCTGAACTTGTACATCTTGCGTATTACGGTAGAATCACTCATGTTTTCGGCGCTCCATCGCCGGAGGCGTGGGTAGGTGTTTCCGCATCTACCCACAACCTTTATTATATCAGGCTTCTCGCAAATGATAAATAAATTTAAGCCTTATATCCCCAT
>JBGSRB010000503.1:0-7348 GCA_041737735.1 Anaerolineae bacterium
CGGGTTGCCCGCCCGCTGCGCGGAACATTGAACAGCATAACCACACTCGCGATCACAAACCCAAACACGATGCCAATGATCAACATACCGCCATCCATCTCACGCTTACGACGCTTCATGTTCGCGCTCCTTATCCGCATCGCGGATCACGCGGCGCAAACCGAACAACTCGCGCAGCACCACCATCAATCCCGTTAAAAATCCACTCGCACGGATCATCGGCTGCACGACATTGCCGCCCACAAATTCCGCTGTGCCTTTGGCGGTCACAGCGGCGGATTTTGTGTTTTCCAAAATCGGGCGAATTTCGTTGTTGAGCAAATTCACCAGTCGCGCAATTTGCAGGGTCAGGATCGCCAAACTCATGATGATCAGAATGCCTTCGAGCGCGAGAAAGATGATCACCAAGTCGCGGATCGTCCGCACGACTTCGGCAAATCCAACGCCGCCAAACGCCGCCAACGCCAACGCGATCCCGAACAAGAGCAGCAGCAGACCGATCAAGATCGCCGTGCCGATGATCACCATACGCTGCACATTCATGCCACCTGCTGCCGCCTGCGCTTCAGGCGTGGGCGCTAACTGCTGCTGTTCGGTCATCTACTACTCCTCTACCGATTCGCGCGTTCACGCACGGGTGCGCTGGTCAGCACGGCGATCACAATCAGCGCCACCAGCGCCGTAATCGCTGCCATGCCCACACGCAGCACCCCCACCGACGCCACATTGATCGCTAACACTGCGCCCGCGAAATGTCCTATCGTAAAACCGAACCACCCTGTCAGCAAAAACAACGCCAAACGCCGCGCACCGCCACCCACAATCAGGTGACAAACCGCGCCCAACAGCGTCGCCAGAATAAATGCAAATACGACTAGTGGTTCCGGCACAATCTTCCCCTTAATGTCGCGCCGATTGTAACATAGAACATCCCCTTTTGAATACTGAGCCAACCGGGCTATAATATGGTTATGAAAACCATTGACCATCGCGTAATTATTCCTGCTCCTGCCGCGATCGTGTGGGAGTTCATCAGCGATATTCGTCGCAACCCCGACTGGCAAGCTGATTGCGCCGAGGTTGTCTTTTTAACGTCGCTGCGCCAAGGACCCGGTTTGCGCTGGCGCTATACCACCCCCAAGCGGCGCGAATATGTGGTCGAAGTGTCGGCGTGGTACAACGGCTTAGGCTACGAATATTTCTACGTCGATGGACCCGGCTTCAAAGAAGCGCGCGGGCGCATCCGCGTGCAAGAAACCCCGGATGGCACGGTCGTCCAATGGACATTCAGTTATCAGTTTCGCGGGTTATTCGGCGGCTCATCCAGCCAAATTGACGACGCCATCGCTGAAAGCCTGCTGGCACTTTACGATCATTTTAAGCAGGAACGGCGCGGCGGCTTCGATGAACGCGAAGCCAAATCGTTAATCCGCGAAGCGCCCGATGTTGAAGCGCGCGCCATTTACAAGCCGCGCCACCCTTCGACACTCGATCCCAATACCGTGCGCCCCGCCGAGCATCAGATCACGCGCCCGCCGTCGCCGTTTGAATTGGGCGTGCAAGCGCCAAACCAACGCCCATCTGAAGCACCACGCCCGGCGATCACGATTCCCGAACCGCCTGTTAAAGACAGTGACACGCGCCCTAATCGGTTTGCGCCGCCCACCGCCCAACCCGCCGCCCCTATGCAAGAGGTTGCGCCGAGCGCTGTCCCTGATGATGTCATGGGCGAACCCGACTTCCTGCACGCGATTGACGATCTGTTGCGCTTCGAGCCGCCGCACGATCCGCTTGAGGACACCCAACCGCGTCCGGCTGCCAGCGCGCCATCTGCGCCTGCGCCGTCGGTCGAGCCACCTGTCGAGAGAGCGGCGATCCCGGAACCCTATCGCCCGTGGACGACGCGCACGATTACAACAGAAGTGCCGGAAGCCGAAGCAGATTTCCCTACTCGCGCTGAAACGCCGATTGAAACGGCGGCAGCGGTCGCAAGCGCGATCGACGACGAAGCCGACGCGATCATAGCCGCTGCCGAGCTTGAGCCAGTCAGTGCAGAAGCCGAAGCGGATGTGATCGAAACCTTCGCGCATGAACCCGCGCCCGCCCCTGACGACACGCCTGTGCGTCCTGCGCTCGTGCCAGCGAGCGCCGACGATCTGCCAGCATTCGATCAGGTGCAGTCCGAACCGGAAATCGATGAGACAGACTCGCGCAGCATTTGGGAAATTTTCAACGTGCAGCGCCCGCCTTTGGACGCGCAGTCCGCTGATCCCGCACCTGCCGAAGCTGTAGCCGCGCTTGAAAGCATCACACCGGAGTCCACGTCTGCGCTTGAGCCTGCGCCGCTAACTCCGACTAGCATCGCAGCGTCGCAGGCTGCATTTAGCATTACCACTGTGCAACCGATCCCGACGCGCACGGGCTTACGCTTGCTGCTGCGCCGTCACGCTGTGCGCGTGCGCCGTCCGTGATCAACAGATTTTCAGCGCGCAGCACCCTCTGGATCGCGCTGGCGCTGATCGTCTTGGCGCTGATTCCGCGCTTGCTGATCGTCGCCGCGCCGATCACGGATCAGTTTGATAAAACGCTGCCCGACGATGCTTATTACTACTTCCTCACCGCGCAAAATCTCACCCGCACGGGCAGCGCATCCGTGGATGGGCTGCATCCAAGCAACGGTTGGCATCCGCTGTGGATGCTGATTATGATTCCCATTTTCGCACCCGATTACGCCGATCCGGACCTACCTGTACGCATCGCGCTAACGCTAGGCGCGCTTGCCGATGCCTTAGCTGTCGGCGTTTTGTATTTAGGCGCGCGCCGCTTCGTTGGCGATACGCCAGCGATCATCGGCGCGGGTTTTTATGCGCTCAACGTCATGCCGATCTTTCAAGCGGTCAACGGCTTGGAAACTGGCTTAACCGCGCTGCTGCTGGCGTTGTCGTGGTGGAGCGTGCTGCACCTGATCGATCAGCCAAGCATTCGCCGTGCGCTGCCCTTCGGCGTGATCTTCGGCTTGACCTTTCTCGCGCGCACCGATACCGCGCTGGTGCTGGTCTTTTTAGGCATCTATACCCTATGGATGCTGCGCCGCACACCCACGCTGGTGGTAATGGGCGGCGTGGTCGCGCTGCTCACCATCGCGCCGTGGCTGGTGATCAATCACGTAGCGTTCGGTTCAGCGCTGGAGCAATCGAGCAGCAGCGCCGTTCCGTGGGCGGCACAAACCCGCTGGCTGACCGCGAATCCGGATCAATCGCTGTGGCAGCTTTCCATCGAAGTGATCACCTATCCGATCTACTGGCTACGCGGCGATTATCTCGGTGCGCCGCCATTCATCGGCTTCCTGCTCTGGATCGTCGCCGCCATTGGTATGATCCGCGCGCGTCGATCTGCACCGCGCTTGGTGAGCATCACGCTGATGCTGCTTCTGGGCGGGTTGGCGCTTGTGATCGTGCATACGATGCTGCGCTGGTATCCGCGCCCGTGGTATTTTGTGGTCACAGCGCAAAGTTTGGCTTTGGGGTTGGCGTTGTTCTGGTTCAGTGTGCGCGTTCCGCTGGTGCGACTAGCGGTGGCGGCGGTCGCGGGCGTCACCATGGTGATCGGCGGTGTGAATATGTGGCAGATCGGGTTGTATCCGTGGCAAACCAGCCAACTGTACAGCGCCGCATTATGGGCGCGCACGAATACGCCACGCGATGCGCTGATCGGCAGCTTGAATAGTGGCATCATCGGCTACTACAGCGGACGCAGCACCGTGAACCTCGATGGCGTGGTCAACCCGCAGGCGCTTGCCGCCAGCCGCGACTTCGCACTGCTCACCTATATGCAGACAACGGGTATCAGCTATCTGCTCGACACCGACAACGCGATCCATCGTGAATACGCGCTGTTCATGGGCGACGCTTATCCCGATGCGCTGATGGAAATCGGGGCGATCACAACCGATTACCCCGGTCTGGGTCCAGTGCGCGCCTATCGTGTGCTGCCTGCATCAGCGCTTGGAGACTGATATGCCCCTTAAGGATGCGATCACTTTCATTCGCTTCGCGCGCGAACAGCGGGATCAACTGGGCATTACGCCGGAACACACCTCACTGGCTGATCTCGTCGCATTGGGCGCACAGCATGACTATGTTTTCACCGTTGACGAACTGCGCGAAGCCTTCAAGCATGATTGGGGTTTACGCTGGTTGGCACAGCAGATGCAGAAACGCGCGCCGCGCTCAGGCTAACCATTTGCTTTCAAACCACAGATACGCCTTCGCTTTCACGCCGTGCGGCGTCAACGTCAGCTTCGCGTGATGCAGCGAACAATGCAGCGCACTGAACGCATCCGGGCGCGTCAGCAAATTTTCGACGATTAGCCAATCGACCCATTGGGTGTCGATCGTCGTCGGTGTGATCAGCTTTTGCCACTTCAACAGTGCCGCCGCTTTATCAGGCGCGCACAAGCCACGTGCAACCAGTATAGCCAGCAGCGCGCGCCAGCGCGGGATCGTGTTATCCGCTACGCGGAAGAACACTTCGATCCCGATCTGAGACTGCACTTGATCGCCCACATCCAGCGCCAGCACATGAATATCACCCAGTTCGCGCGTCCACCCGATCAACGCCTCGAACGCGGCAGCATCCCCTGACCAACCGAGCGCGCGCGCAAAACCTGCCATCTTAGCGTGTGCCAGCGAGTGAATATTGACGCGCACAGCAGCCTGAGGACGCGCCAACATCGCGCCGTAATGACTCACCCACACGCCGGCTGCATCCGCCGCGCGCTTTACCGCATCGATCTGCGTGAGTGTGCTTGGCTGTAAATGCGGCAGCAGCACGCGCAGCGTCTCGGTCTGCGTCGCGTGCAAGTGTTGGTTGCGCTTAAAACCCGCAAAGACTGATGGCGCGGCGACGCCTTGCGCCATGAGATCGCCGTCAAGTTCCAACCAGATGCTTCTGATCTGCTCATGCAGCGGGCTGGCTTGATCGAGACACGCCCGCATGAACCGATCCAATTGTTGCCATGATGGGTGCGCGGGGGCATGATGCGCGATGAAGTGGTTGAAGGCGCGCCATTCTTCGGGGCGTGTGACCAATTGATGCAAATCGACTTGATCCGCTTCGGCATCCAAGCGCAGTTCAAATAAGCCGCGCACGAAGGGCAGCAGCGAGCGCGCCGCAATCGGCAAGTGTTGTCGGCTTGATGAGGAAGCCAGCTCAAGCGGGAGATGTGCCAGCAGCAGCGGCAGCGCGTCCGCCAGCGCTGCATTCGGCAGCGTAGTGATCATCGGTGGCGCACATCATCATGCAGAGCAGCACTGATCGCCGCCAGCGCACCAAGATCGTGCGGCAGCGTCACCTGAATCACGGGTATCTGCTGAGCAAGCTGTTGAATTTGCGCCAGTTCTGCGCGCCGCCCTTCCGTGTTCAGCACATAATTGGCAAAGGTGTTCCCCGCCAACGCCATGATCCGCGCCACGCCCTCAAGAGGTTTGAAAATTGGTAGGTCTAAACCATCATGCCGACCTGCCAGCCAATAGATCGCACTGAGTGGGTGCGCTTGCGCGTTAAACTGGGTGGCGTCAAGCGGACGATAGCGTTTATTCAGCGGATAAGGTCGCTCCGTCCACACGGCAGGCAGGGCGTCAGCCGCACCATATAATTGAGCGACAGTATCGCGACGCAGGCGCAATCGCGGATAACCAGTCTCCACAAACGGAACACCTGCTTGCCAACGCAGCGGCGCAATATCATCGCTCAACAATAGCGCGCCCGCGTCGATCAGTGCGTTTGTCGTGGTCGATTTCCCCGCGCCTTTGCCGCCCACTAAAATGATCGCGCGTCCGCCGCTCAAAAGGGCGTTGCCATGCAAACACAACACACCGCGTAAACGGAGCGCCGCGCCCAAACACGCGTTAAGCAGATACGGCACGATGTCCTGAAACGGCATCTCATCCGCCCATGCCAAGCGGATATGAGCGCCATCCGCGCTGAGGATGAAATCGAAATATTCCGCTGATCCAATCAACGAACCATCGAGCAGCATACGCACCCGCCCATCTGTCAACCGTGCGACACGGTAGATTGCCTCATGCCAGCGCGGTGTGACCGGATACAACGGCGCTTGTTCGATAGTGGATAAATCAAGCGGTTTGTTGCCGACAAATTCAAGGGTAATCGTACACGGGGAAATTTCAGTTTCTGCCCAAGCGCGCAATTCGTCAAGCGGATGATTAGAACGTAGCGTACAGCCAAAAACGCGGTAAACCCATTGCGTCATTGTGGTGGCAACGCCTTGCGCTAGACACAGAACTCAGTTTGAACAGCGTTTAGACCTGCCGTTCATCTGCCGCGATCATAAACATGAATTTAGCGTAAACGAAGAAAGGAGCGCCAGAAAGCGCGCTCCACATCAACGACTTGAATAAGAACAACCCGTGCTAGCTGGGTGATAGAGAGTCGTCGCGGTAGACACCTTCATCAACGTCAGGAATACCACCATCAAGCGTTGCTTCAATGTCTTGGCTCAGGAGCATCGGCTCCGTCCAAACTTTCTTCTCGTTGTTGTTCATGGAGTGTCAACCTTCAATAGAATTCTAAGCACATGACTCAGTATACAGGAAATCACGTTTGGTTTGCAAGCAAGAGTTCATTGACAATTGTTGATAATTTCTTGTCACTTATAAGCAACTATAAATTGAGTGCCAACACTTGCAGCGCATTGAACAAGCGAAAACACTGGGCGAGATTTTGCGGCTGTTTAATGTCATCGGTGGGTTGCGCCAGCCACGCACGCAGCGCCGGAACATTCACCCACCCCTCAGGATCATGCAACGCGAGCAAATCATCATGCGCAGTTTGCCACCACGTTTGCAGCAGATATTCTTCATGCCGTTCATACGCCGAGTCATATTTGAAATGTGACCAGATCACCTCATCGGGCAAAATGCCGTGCATCGCCAAACGAAACATATAGCGATGCCAACGTCCTTCATAAAAGACATGCGGGGCTAATCCGTACACATAATCCAAGACCCGCCGATCCAGCAGCGGATATGTATAGGTCACATCATGTTCAGCGCCCCAAATCACCCAGTCTTCCATGCGCTGCGTCAAATGTCCGTGTTCAAACAAAGCGGCTTGGGTGGCAAACACGCCGATGCGTTCACGCGGGATCGGGCGCAGCGCACGACGATCACGGGTGCGCGCCTCTAAATCCGGATGCAGCAGCGACGGCGGCATCCAGCTTCGCGCCATCCTGATATATACAGGGTAAGGGATAAAGGGTTGCAAAACCGTGCTACCGAATTCACGCAGCACGCGCCGCCGACTGCCGCGCGCCCGCGCCCAGATG
>JBGSRB010000512.1:0-2107 GCA_041737735.1 Anaerolineae bacterium
GGATGACCGCGCGCGCGCGATCCGCACACCGAAGAACTGCGAATCCCAGTCGAGCAGGTCGATGAGCAGCGGCGCGTCAGTCATGAGTCGCACGCACGGTATACACCGGACGATCCATCGTGCGGAAGTGAATCCGCGCCAGATATTCGCCCATGATTCCCAACGCGAACAACTGCGCGCCGCTGAAAATAGCGATGATCGACGCCAAAAACGGGAAGCCCTGCACCGCGCCGCCCTCAAGCACATAACGCCCGACCACATAAATCAGCACGATGAAGCCGAAGCCCGCCAAGCCGAAGCCTAAATAGCTGGCAAGGCGCAGCGGCAGCACACTAAAACCTGTGATCATGTTGATGGCGTGGCGCACCAACTTCCCAAACGTATACGTGGATGCGCCATATTTGCGGCTGTCGTGGCGCACTTCGACGGCGGCAAAACGGGTTGTTCCCCATGTCAGCAGCACATCAATCGTCACCGCCGGACTGCTATAATTAGCGAAGGCATCACGCAGTTGCGTGCGAAAAATGCGGAACGCACTCACATTGCGGGCAATATCCACGCCCATGCTGGCTTGCAAGGCGAACTTCGTTACCTGTGATGCCAGATCACGCCACAAACCATGCTGTTCTTGGCGTGGCGTGCCATAGACCACATCGAAACCTTCCGCCAGTTTCGCTGCCAGCACCGCGATCATCGCGGGTGGATGCTGTAAGTCGTCGTCCATCGTCACGATCACCGCGCCCTGTGCCGCCCGAATGCCACACAACAGCGCGTTATGCTGTCCGAAGTTCCTCATCAGCGTAAAACCGTGCAACCAGTCATGCGCCGCGCACAATTCACCGATCACGCGCCAACTGTCATCGGGGCTGCAATCGTCCACCAGCAGCACTTCGTACCAATCGGCTATGTTGGGCAAGGTTTGCGCCAACGCCGTGATCAGTTCGGGCAGGCTGTCAGCGCTGCGATACACGGGAATGACGACCGACAACGATTCGAGTTTCACGAAGCGCACTCCGCACGATAGAATTCAACATCCAATTCTAACACGCTCAGTGTGTGACAGAGCATAAAAGCGTAACGCTCGATGTAAGCGCGCGCGCCGGGGTTCAGTTCCATCTCGCGCGGGATGTTGACGATCACCGTTACGCCGACTTGTTCCCACACGTCAACCGGATCAGCCAGCGACCAGCGCCGCTGCCCGTTGATCTCGCCCGCATAGCTGTAAAGCGCATCGTGATCGGGCAGCGTCCACAGCAGCAGATGCGAACCCAAAATCACATCGTCGGCGCGCAGATGTTCCAGCAGTGGTTCGCGCAGTTCGGCGTAGACATAGGGCGGCAGTTGACGTTCACGCAGTGTATGTGCGCTGCCGTCACGGTCGATCAACGCCAGCGATCCGCCGATCAGGGCGGCGGTCAGCGCCAGCGCGATCAAGTTGGCGCGCGCCGTCGGTGTGATGCTCGCCAATCCGCCCCCGACGATGACGGCGTATAATCCCGCTGTCGGCGTGCGGTAGCCCTGCGTGTCGAAGATCAGCAGCGCCAGCCACACGCACGCGATCACGCCCAACAACCAGCGATCTTCCACCGAACGCCGTCGCACCAGCAGCACGAACGCGGCTAGAATCACGCCGCCTTCGAGCAGCGAACGCCACGTCCAAAAAGCGAACCATGTTTGACGTTCTAACCGTTCGCCCGCCAATGCTTGATAAAACGCGATCACGCCGCCGTTGGGCAGCACATTAAACGCGAGATATAGACCCGCGCCGATCAACGCGCCCACACTGTACGCGATCAACGGACGCGCTTGCCGTTGGCTGACTGCCATGATCAGCAACCACAACCCCACGCCCAACGCCAAGACGATCCCTGCCGCGTGCAGTTGCAGCGCCAGCAGCGCCAGCAGACCACTCAGCGCGAACCAGATCGCACGCCGTGTGTGGCGACCCTGCGCGGCGCAAAACACGATCCACACGCCTGCCGCCGTCAGTTGATGATCGGGACGATAATCAAATACGGGGAAGAACTGCACGCCCACCAGCGTAAAGATCAACGCGATCAGCGCCGCACGCCGTCCATATAAGCGCCATGCCAGCGCCGCGATGCCC
>JBGSRB010000529.1:0-5243 GCA_041737735.1 Anaerolineae bacterium
TCGGCGGCGGCGGTGCGGGCGGTTGCACGCGCGGCAGACCACTCAGATCGCCTGTGGTTGAGACAATCGTCGGGCTGACCCAACCCGTTTGTCCGTTGGGAATTCGCACTTGGAACCAGCCTGTGCCGCGATTGCTGATGCCGATGATGTCGAGTTCGCTGTTGACAGGCAGCGACGCGATCACGCCGAACGCGGTGCTGTCACCCTGACGCACATTGCCCGAAGGCGCTGCCGTGATCGTGGCACGCGGTGTGCTTGGCGTGGGCGTCGGCGGAATCGGCGTTGCTGTGGGCGGCACGGCTGAAGTCGCGGTCGGCAGCGGCGTGGGCGTGCTGAAGATCACGAACGGCGACGGCGTGTTTTCCACGCGCAGCGGCGTAATGATCTGCGTCACTGGATCGCCCGTGCCGACGTTGACGCTCAGGCGGATTTCATACAAGCCATCGCCTGCCAGCGACGTATCCCAACGCCCTAACACATCATCGACCACTGCCGATTGACTGGGCAGCGTCGCCGGGAACCAGACTTCGCGGTTGGTCGGCGTGAGATCGTCGTTGAGCGGGCGATATTCGAGAAAATAGGTGGTCATGTCGGAGAGGTTCGCCGTGCCGATGATCTCAACGGTTCCGCGCAGCACGAATACAGGCGGCGGAAAGGTAATCTGGGCATCGGGATTAACTGGAGTAACTGCGCCCTCCTGGGCTAAGGTGGGCAGCGCTAGGGAGAGCAGCGCCAACAATGCAAGTACGAGCATGGATTTTTTCATATGGTTGCCTCCGGCTGAAAGTGAGTTGATGAGCCTCTGGCGTGTTAGGCTTTTGCGCCATTGTACCTGATGAAAGCGGCGCAGGGCGAACCGCTTACTCGGCGTTTACCATGCGCTGTTGGGTTAGTCGCGCGTCAGTAGATGGGTGGTCAGGCGCAGCGCAGCGCCAATGATGAGGATCGGCAAGACCAGCGGCAGCACCCACTCGACCAGCAAGCGCCCGCCAATGTCCAGCGGCAGCAAACGCGCCAGATTGATCAGCGCGAAATAGGCACTTGTCAGCAGCACCGTCATGACGATTGCGGGGATGCGTCCCCACGCCGCCGCGCCGCTTAACGTGCCTAACGCCGCCACCATGATCGGCTCGATGAAGATGCGCAGGATTGACACCCCGAGTCCGATGATCATGCCGACGTAGACCAGCAGCGGGCGTTCGCGCGCCGCGAAGAACAAATCGTATTGCATCATGAGCAGCGGCAGGCTGAAAAACACCGTGCCGATCACAATCAGGTTGATGTTTTCGATCTGCCGCCATACCGCCGCCGCCAGTTTGCTGGCGAGAATGTTCAGCAGCGAACGCGGAATAGTCAGCAGCAGCGGCAGCGTGTTATCGCGTTTTTCCCGCGCGATGCTGCTGGCTGCTTTCGTGCCGACATCATACAGCGCTTGCACATACAACACCGCGCCGATGGGCAGCACCACCAGCGTGATCGTCACCGTCGGCATCAACAGCATCAGCAAGCCGGGCAGCAGCGCGATCGCGATGACCACGCCGGACATAATCGCATACAGGCGCGCGATCACGGCAAAATCAGGCGTAAGCAGTTTCCACGCGCCGCCTAAACTACGGCGCACAATCGGGTTGGAACGGCGCGCCCATTCCGGCAGACGGCGGTCGATCACACGGGTGAAGGTATCTTCCACACGGGGAAGGGGTGAGATAGGGGTGGGGCGGCTTTTTTCCAGTATCATACAAGTTATAGTCAGTTAGCTGGCATTTTGTTCAATCATACCAAACTTTCCAACCGTATTGAGAGGCACAACGGTGAACGACGAGCACAAACTCAAGCGCGCAAGTAATTACGATGTATTGTTCGCGCGCATCGAACCCGATCTGCATTATGGCGAGCAGGTCTTATGGGCGGGACAACCGACCGCGTGGCGCACGCTGCTGCCTTACAGCGAGTCACTGGTGGGCGTGGCGTCGCAGCTGTTCATGCTGGTGGTGATCTTGGATGTGTTCGATGTTATCGGATTTTTCCCTGATTTCAGATTATCCCCCTTTAGTCCGTTTGTGTTGTTTATCGTCGGGAGTTTGCTCATCTCGTTGGCTTGGTTGCCGTTGAGTGAGTTTGTGCGCTCCTTTGGGACGATTTATGCCATCACCACTGAGCGTGCGATCATCAGCAAGCCGGGCTTCGGCGGGCGCGCGCTGATCTCGTTCGGTGCTGTGGATATTGACGAGATTACACGGCGCAGCGGCAGCGCTGGACGCGGCGATGTGTTGTTCTACAGCGAAAATTACACCGTCAATCTGCGCAATCGTGGCGTGACCCCGCGCGAACGACGACTCGGCTTTTTCGGCGTGACGAACGCGCGTTATGTCGAAGAACTGCTGATCGACACGTTCAAGCGTCAGTGATTAACGGCGCATACCCGAAGTCGGCGCGCAGTGTACCGGTGATCGCATTGATTTGCGCGATCTGCTGTGGTGTCAACTCGGTGCGCCATTTTTCATCGAGAACAATGGGGCGACGTTCGGGGGTGCTGCGCTTACGCGCGCGGTTGTTGCCCATGATATGTTGCTGTTCCGGCGGATACTGGCTGTAAAGCGTGTGGAAATGCGCGTCATCGTCATAAGTTGGCGTAACCGCGGCGAAGCGAGCCAGCGCGTTCATGGTGTCAGCGGGATGGCTGATCAGGTCTTCATAGCGCAGGAAATAGGTGTGAACGTGAGGCGCGTGCGCGAGTTCATATTGAATGGCGCGATTCCGTTTGATCCAGGCACGCGCGGCGCGTTCGGCGGAAACATGCTTGTATTTGATGCTCGAATTGGCGAAGCCGAATACATCCCGCACCAGATGCACCACCCGCAGATCGACCCCGTGCAAATCGTGGATTAAGTGGCGTAAACGAGGATATTCTTTGGAGCTGTCAAACACCACGCGCTTGCCTGTGATGTCCAGCAGCGCGGTGGCTAAAGCGCGATTGCGGTTGAGTTTGTGCCGCAGCAAACGGCGGTAAGGCGGCAGCGCGTTCACAAGACGATGGCGTGCCTGATGCAGTGCATACGGTTTGAGCAAGCCATATGCCAGCCGGTGCAGCACCCGGTTCTGAACGACGGCAAGGTTTGTGTTCCAGCGGGTGAGGTCGAAATCAAAGCCATTGGCGTTCATGTGCGCGGTGATCGCGCGAAAATGGGGGCAGTCCGTGAGCCATTGCCCACATGAGCAGCGCACTTTGTCGTGAGCTTCGGGACCATCCATTTCGCCAATCGATGTAATTTCCGGGTGCATATCCATGAGCAGCGCCAGCAGCGTTGAACCGGAATATGGCGACGAGGCGATGACGATCCAGCGTAGCGGATCGCGTTCGTGGTCTGGGTTCATCGTGAATGCGTTCGCTTTCTCAACGTAACGGGCTGCCCATTTAAGCAGGTGTCGGGTTCAAGGGCTGATCCGCTGGGGCGGCGCGGGCTTGGTCAGCGCTGGCGCGTTGGACAGCAGCCTGCGCGCGCATCGACAACACCAGCGGCACGGTGGTGATGCCGAACACGAAGAAAATGCCGCGTCCGATGGTCGAGATGTTGAAATTGGCATACACCACGTTGTAGAACACCAATATCCCTAACAGGATGATCCACTTTCGGCGTGTGATCGAGTCGGGCGCGCGGCGAATCTCGCGAATCAACCCGAACGCCACATAGCCCACGGCTGCCAGCAGCGGCACAAAGCCGATTACGCCTGTTTCGCCCAGCGTATTCAGATAAATGTTGTGCGACGACCGTGAAAAATTGCCCCAATTCCACAAATGCCCATAGCCCACGCCGATCAGCGGGTTATGAGCGAAGGCTTGCAGCGCGCGCTCATACACCTCCACACGCGCCACCCAACTAAGTTCACTTTCGACGGCGTCGGCGCCTTCTTCGATGAAGGCGAAGCGTTCCAGCACGGTGGGCGCGATCTGCTCGACCACCTGCAAACTGATTGAAAAGACAATGCCGCCGATGATCAGCAGCGGGATGATCAGCCGCACATTCAAAAACGCGATGATGGTGATGAACGCACCGAACAAGCCGATCAAGGCGCCGCGCGTTCCGGTCAGCACCAACGCCAGCGCGAACATGATGCTTAAGCCCAACGCCAGCAGGCGCACCCAATACGCGCGACCAAGCGCCAGATACGCGCTGAACATGATCGCCATCACGCTTAACGTGGCGGTGTCGCCATAGGCTTGAATCCCGCTGAAGCGTGTGCCACGCTCGCTATTTGTTGCCTCCAGAATTACGGTTGCGGCAATCGGCAGAGTTGAGAGGATCAGCACCGCGCCCAGAATTTGCAATTTGCGCTCATCATCGATCAGGTTGATGGCGAACCAGTAGTAAAAATAGCCAATCACGAACGCGCTCAGTTGATGCTCGGTGCGAATCCCTTCGCCGTAAAACATCAACGTCAGGGCGGATAAGAGGATGTACAACCCCATGAAGAAATCAAAGCGCGTGAAGATCAGCCGTTCGCGTTTATCGCTGAGGATGTGGCGCAGCACCACTGCTATCAGAATAGCGAACGCCATCACGCGGTTGAGGGTGAACCCGCCGACGATAAATGGATTGATCGAGTCATACCATGTAGCGATCATCAGCACCAAAAAGCTGACGAACGGATAGCGCAGCAGCAGATACATGCCGATCAGCCCGCCCACCAGCAGCAGCGGAATGCTGAAGAAATTGCCGTTGCCCACATCCATGCCGACGATGACCGCGCCCACCAAGACGATCACGATGGGCAGCAGGGTTCGGGCGATCTCGCTGCGATAAAACAGGTAAGACATGCGCTTTGCTCACACACTCGGCTGCGGAATTAAGGGTGAGTATAGAAGATCACGCGCGGGATGTAAATGCGCCGCGCACCGCGCCCACGGATCATCTGCCCGACACGCGCCCGATGATGTACACTCACACGCATGACCACGCCCACCCGTTTTAACACCCTGTTCGCCGTCGTGATCGTGCTGCTGATCGGCGCGGCGCTGCGTTTCGCGCAGCTTGACATCATGCAGACGATGCTGCATTACGATGAAGCCTTCTATGCGCGCGATGCGCTCTCGTTGATCGCTGATCCGCGCCTGACGCCCTTTTTCGCGGGCAATTTCGGGCGCGAAAGCCTGTGGATGTATTGGCTGACGCCTGCGCTCAGCACGTTGGGCGCAACCCCGTTCGCGCTGCGCGTGACGGCGGCGCTGACCGGTGTGCTGACGC
>JBGSRB010000553.1:0-2993 GCA_041737735.1 Anaerolineae bacterium
TCCGTATGGCGCGAACGTGATCCGCATCGACTCGGCGGTCGCGCTGCGTGACGCCGTGCTGCACGAAGCCGCCGACGCCGACGCACTGATCATGGCGGCGGCTGTCGCGGATTTTCGCCCAGCGAGCGAGTCGGATCAGAAGATCAAAAAGCAGGATGCGCTCACGCTCGACTTGGTGAAAAATCCCGATATTCTGCTCGATGTGCAAGCACAGCGCACCGTCACAGGCTATCCGCGCGCGGTGGTTGGCTTTGCGGCTGAAAGTCAGGATGTGCTGCCCAACGCCCGCGAGAAACGAGCGCGCAAGGGCTTAGACCTGATGATCGCCAACGACATCACCGCCAGCGATGCGGGTTTTGAGGTCGAAACCAACCGCGTCATCCTGATCGACGATGATGGCGAGCAGCCCTTCAACATTTTGAGCAAGGCGCGCGTGGGCGAGATCATCATCGACCGCGTGATCGCGCTGCTCGACGTATGATCGACACGGGCGGAGCTTGTCGCCCCGCCCGCTTACCATCATGACGCTGCCTATAACGAGAGGTGTGCCAGCGCTGGGCTGGTCGGTCGGCTATACGCCGTCGTAGGCTCGTTCAAGCGCGGCGAGGTCAAACTTTTTCATCTGCAACATGGCTTGCGTCATCTGCGCGATCTGCTGGTCGTTGCCTTCCTGCATCATCGTGTCCATCGCGCTGGGGACGATCTGCCATGAAACGCCAAACTTGTCCTTCACCCAGCCGCATTGTTCCGCTTCGGGAACGGCGGAAAGCTGCTGCCAGAAATAGTCGATTTCGCTTTGCGAGTCGCACAGCACTGCCAGCGAGATCGCTTCGCTGAAAACGGCGTCGGGCAAAAGCGCGCTGTCCGCCACGGAGAGGGACTGCCCTTCGAGCGTTGCGTCGGCATACATGACCATGCCTTCGGTGTCGGGCGGTTGTTCGGCGTTGTAGCGATACACCTCGCCCATCTGCGCGTTGTTGAAAATCGACGTATAAAACTGGATCGCTGCTTCGGCTTGTCCATATTGTTCGCCCACGAACATCAGCGACGGCGTGATGCGATGGGTGATGGGTTCGTCGCCCGACAAGATCAACTGCCACGACACGCCAAATTTATCGACCACCCAACCGTAATACTCGCTAAACGAATAGCTCTCCAGCGGCATCAGCAGCGATCCGCCTTCGAGCATCGCCGTCCACAGCCGATCAATATCAGCGCGCGTCGCGCACGAGACCATGAACGACACCGACGGATTGAACTTGAAGAATGATCCCCCGTTGAACAGGGTGAAGCGCTGCCCGTAGAGTTCGATGTCGATGATTTCGGTCGAGCCGTTTGGCGTGTCGTGCAGAACAGCGGTGTTCAGCACGCGCGATTCAGGAAACAACGCGGTATAGAACGCGGCGGCGGCTTCAACATCGGCTTGCGTGTCGAACCACAAATTCGGGACGATCTTTTGTCCGTTGCTCATCGGGTTATCACTCCTCCACAGGGGATGACTAAAGAACACATGTTCATTATAGCTCAGGTGTTCTGTTTGTCAAGTAGGCAAAATTCGGCTGAATTTTGCTGCGCCTAATTGTGGATCAGCCCGTTTTTTCCACCACCAGCAAATGCGATAAGCCGAAGGCGTTCAGCGGCGTGCCTTCCAGCGCATACAACACGGATCGCAAGGCGCGCCCCGCACCGCCCAAGCGCGCGATGATGTTGTCATAGCCGCCGTAGATGCGCGTATGCGTGACCACGCGCACCGGCAAGCCATCGAACAGGCGCAGCAGCCCGCGCCGCGTATACGCGCGCACATGCGGCGCCAGTTGATCGCGCCAGCGATCCGGCAGATAGTTGATCAGCGGCGTGTTGCCGAAATGATATTCCCCGCGCCAATAATGCCCGTGCGTCTCGAACGGATACCAGCGATTCGGCACGAAAATGACCACGCGCCCGCCAATCTTAAGCGCGCGCACCATCTCGCGCACGGCGGCGCGATCATCCTGCACATGCTCCAACACTTCATGCGATAGGATCGTGTCGAACGTGTGCGCCGCATACGGAATCGCTTCCGCTGCTGCGACGACGGTTTGCGGTGTGTCGGCGCGCGCATCGATTACGCGCTCGAACTCAATATCGAAGCCCGCAACGTGATCGGTGTAGCGGCGGCGCATCTGCGAGGCATACATGCCCACGCCGATCCCGTCGATCAGCACATGCGCGTTGTCCAACTGCGCCCACTGGGCGATCAGGGCGAGGCGGCGTTCTTGTCCCGCGCGCCAGACGTAACTCGGTTCGCCGCGCAGCGCGGCAAGGTCAGAGGGTGGCATAACATCCTTCATGATGCAGGGTAAGCAGTTCCTCAGCCCACGGCTTATAACGTGAACGCCGTCCTTTTGCAAACGCAGGGGAGGCGCAGGCGGCTCACGCTGAAATTTCCCACAATGCGCGCCATACGCTATACTTCACTATAGGTTGGCTTAATCAAACGTAGAGATGAACGCGATGGCGGATTGGATTTCGCACGAAGCGCCTGCCCACACCCCCGCGGACTTGCCCGCCGCGCAGCCCATCAAATTAATCGGGCGCGAGTCGGTGTTGGCGCAGGTCTATCCTCAACTCAAGCTCAATAAAGCGGTGCTGGTGCATGGCGCGGCGGGCATGGGCAAAACTGCCTTCGCTATGACGCTCGCCAGCGCCTATACCGAACTGCCCAATGGCGCGCTCTGGTTGCATTCGCGGCGCGCGTCGTTCACCGATCTGCTGATCCAGATTGGGCGCGCCTATGGCATCGACGAGATCGCCAGTGAGCGCAACCCGATCAGCCGCGTCGGGATCGCCGTCGCCACGCTGACGCAGAACAAGCCGCTGGTGGTGATCGACGGGCAGATCGACGCCGAAGCCGCCAGTGAGTTTATCATGCGCGTTGCGGATCGTGTTCCCGTGCTGCTGCTGCACGACGGTGACGCGCTGCCGGGTCCATGGACGGCGGTCGAATTGCCGCC
>JBGSRB010000602.1:0-12115 GCA_041737735.1 Anaerolineae bacterium
GCGGCGGCGCTGGTGGCGTTCTTCGGCTTGCAATATCTGCCCGCCACGACTTACGTCGTGCTGTTTTACACCTATCCCGCCATGACCGCGCTGATCGGCTTGCTCTTGGGCGAACGCCTGCCGCTGATCGGCTGGATCGCGCTCGGTTTAACCCTGATCGGCGTGATCCTGACCGCGCCCGATTTCACGCTCGGCTTTGTGGGCGATAGCGCATTAGGCGTGCTGCTGGCGCTGTTCAACGCGCTGATCGTCGCGGTCTATTACGTCGTCAGCCAGCGGGTGCTGCGCGGTTATCCCGATATGGCGCGCGCGACCGCATGGGCGTTGTTGGGCGCGCTGATCATGCTGGCGCTGGTGTCGCTGTTCAACGGATTCGCCTTTCCGCCGAGCGAACGCGCATGGGTTCTGCTGGTGGCGTTGGCGTTGGTCAGCACGATCATGCCGATCTTCGCGCTCAATGCCGGAATTCAAAAGTTGGGCGCAACACGGGCGTCGATCATCAGCACGATTGAGCCGATCCTAGCGGCGTTGATGGCGGTGATCTTCCTCAGCGAAGTGCTGTACACCCAACAGGTGATCGGCGGCGCGGTGATCATCTTCAGCGTGCTGCTGCTGGAGCTGCGCCCGCTGCTGCGCGCACAATCCCCCGCAAAAGTAGGGGCTGGTGATTAACGCGCAGCTTAGCAAGGCGGGTATAATTAAATCAAATGTAATTTTTGAGGTGACATCATGGAAAAACGTAAACGCGATGTGATCGCCCCGGAAATGCGTCGGCGTTTAGGCGCGAACCGCGATGGCAGGCTGACCGTGACGCAGTGGCTCGACATGGTCACCGCCCCGCTGCTGATCACGCTGGTGCTGGTGGCGGTGGCGCTGTTGGTGTTTCGCGGACGCATATTCCTGGTGCTGGCGCGCGCGGCATGGATCATTGTGCCAGCGTTGGCGCTGGTGGTCGTGCTGCCGCTGGTGCTGCGCGCCATTCGTTATGCCCGCACGCCGATCCACTGCGCGAATTTGTTCGCGGGTGTGCGCGTGCAACCGCTCTGGATGTTCTGGCGTCCGACGTTGTTCTATACTGATCATAACGATCCGATGCGCTTTGAACGCCAGCTTGCGCCGCCTTTTCATACGCACATCGACCGCGAATATGTGGTGTACTATCTCGATGATGGCGGGCGCAAAGTGCTGTTGAGCGCGATTCCGGCGGATCACGAAGACGCCGAGATTTACGCGCCCAGTCAGCAGTTCAACGCGCGCCAAGCGCGCCGCGCCAGTTAGAATAAATCGGGATTGTTTTCCATAAATGTGCGTGTGCGCGGCTGGGGCTGAAGTGCTTGACGGGCGACATGCAGCATTTCGACGGCGACCGTATCCCCGTGCGCGGCTAAAGGTTCGAGCAGCGGGATGACGCGCTCGGCATGAAGCTTGAAGAAGTTGACGACATCGCCTTTGACGGTGTAATCGGGCGTTGCAAACAACGCGAGCTGATGACGCATCTGCTGCTCGAATTGAACATCATCGGGGTTCATGATCAGCCGTCCTTGCATGAGTGAACACTGCCTCATCTTACGCGATCTTGGCGCACACGGGAAATTGACGCGCGCGCGCAAAGCGCCTACAATGTGGCGCGATAAATAAACAACGTTGACGAGAAACAAGTACGCGCGGTTGATCCGCTGGTCACAGAGAGCGAACGCACGCTGAGAGCTTCGCCCATGCGCCCGCGCTGAATGGACTCTCCGAGTTGCTGCTTGTGGTTGGGCAACCCAACACAGGCAGCCGGAACCCGCCCCCGTTATCGCGGCGGACGGTTGAATCATCTGATTCAGCCGCAGCCAAGCGAAACCGAGCCGATCTCGGTTTAAGCAGGGTGGTATCGCGGGCATTTCGACGCTCGTCCCTGAATCATGGGGCGGGCGTTTTTTGTTGTCTGAAACGAACTAATGACGGAGTAAATACACGCTATGGCAGTCAAAGGACGCATCTTAACGGGCGACCGTCCCACCGGACGGATGCACTTAGGGCATTACGTCGGTTCACTGGCGAACCGCATCCGCTTGCAGCAGGAATACGAGTGTTATTTCATCATCGCTGACCTGCATACGCTGACCACGCGCCCCGAACGTGAAGCGATCGCGGGCATTCGCCAGAATGTGCAGGATATGGTGCTGGATTATCTCGCGGTCGGCATCGATCCCGACATCAGCACGATCTTTCTGCAAAGCGGCGTGATCGAGACTTATGAACTCAACCTGATCTTCGAGATGATGGTGAGTGTGGCGCGCTTGGAGCGTGTGCCGAGCCTCAAAGACATGGCGAGCGCGGCGAACATCGACTCGATGCCGTTCGGTTTGCTCGGCTATCCGGTGCTGCAAGCGGCGGATATTCTGCTGCCGCGCGCGAATCTGGTTCCGGTGGGCAAGGATAACGAGTCGCATATCGAAGTCACGCGCGAGATTGCGCGCCGCTTCAACGGCTTGTATGGCGAAGTTTTCCCCGTTCCCGACGCGCTGATCGGGGATGTGCCATCGCTGATCGGCACGGACGGACAAGGCAAGATGAGCAAATCGCTCAATAACGCGATCTTCCTCAACGACGACGCCGCCACCGTCGAGCAAAAAGTGCGCGGCATGTACACCGATCCCGCCCGCGTGCGCGCCGATATTCCCGGTCGCGTGGAGGGCAATCCGGTGTTCATTTATCACGACGCCTTCAACCCGAATGTTGCCGAAGTGGACGATCTGAAGGAACGTTATCAGCAGGGCAAAGTCGGCGATGTCGAAGTCAAGCGCAAGCTGGCGACGGCGATCAACAATTTCCTTGAGCCGATGCGCGAACGTCGCGCGCAGTATCAAGCACAACCTGCGCTGGTCGAAGATGTGCTGATGGCAGGCACACAGCGCGCGCGCGCCCTTGCCGCCGAAACCATGCAGATGGTGCGTGAAGCGATGGGCTTGTATCGGCTGCCGTTGGCGTAGCGGGCGGGCGGCGTGGTCTGAATGATCTGACAAATGCCGCCCGATCAGGTACAATAGAGGCATCCAAATCACACATTTTTCACTTCGATAGCCATCCTACCTTGCACGCTGCCGCCCTCGATGCGGCATTAACGATGAAGGAAAACCGTATGGGACTGGATACATTCAAAACGCGCGGCACGTTTGACACGGGCAGCGGCGAAGCGGTCATTTACCGTTTGCAGCGGCTGATCGAGCAGGACATCGGGCATGTGGATCGCCTGCCCTTCAGCATCAAGATTTTGCTCGAAAATGCCCTACGCAACCTCGATAATTATGAGGTCAACGAGGACGCCGTTCACAACCTCGCCAACTGGAACGCCGCTAACCCCGGCGAGATCGAAATTCCGTTTAAGCCCGCGCGCGTCGTGCTGCAAGACTTCACGGGCGTGCCGACCGTCGTCGATCTGGCGGCGTTGCGCAGCACCATGCAGCGCTTGGGCGGCGATCCGCGCAAGATCAACCCGATTGTTCCCGTCGATCTGGTGATCGATCACTCGGTGCAGGTCGATTACTTCGGCACGCTGGACGCCATCGCGCGCAACGCCGATCTCGAATTTGAGCGCAACCGTGAACGCTACGAGTTCTTGCATTGGGGACAGAAAGCGTTTGATAATTTCCGCGTCGTGCCGCCTGCAACGGGCATTGTGCATCAGGTCAATCTCGAATATCTGGCGCAAGTGGTGTGGACGGTCGATGAAGATGGTCAACCTGTCGCCATCCCCGATACGCTGGTGGGAACCGACAGCCACACGACCATGATCAACGGCTTGGGCGTGATCGGTTGGGGCGTGGGCGGCATCGAAGCCGAAGCCGCGATGCTCGGTCAGCCGATTTACATGCTCATGCCCGAAGTGGTCGGCTTTAAGCTGACGGGTAAGCTGCGCGAAGGCGCGACCGCGACCGATCTCGTGCTGTTCGTCACGCAGATGTTACGCAAGAAAGGCGTGGTCGGGAAGTTCGTCGAGTTCTACGGCGCGGGCTTGAGCAGCTTAGGCTTGGCGGATCGCGCGACGATTGCGAACATGGCTCCCGAATATGGCGCGACGGTCGGCTTCTTCCCCGTTGACGATGAAACGCTGGCTTATCTGCGGCGCACGGGGCGTCCCGATGAACTGGTCGAGTTGGTCGAGCGCTACAGCAAAGCGCAGGGCTTGTTCCGCACCGACGACACACCCGATCCGGTGTTTAGCGACACGCTCACCCTCGATCTCGCGGATGTCGAGCCGAGCATGGCGGGTCCCAAACGCCCGCATGATCGCGTGCGCCTGAGCGACATGAAACCGACGTTTGAGCAAGCGCTGCGCGCGCCCGTCAGCGAACGCGGATTCGCGCTCGACGAAACGGTGATCCATCGGCGGGTGCTGGTTGTAGACAACGGCAACAGCTTGGAGATCGGTCATGGCGCGGTGGTGATCGCCGCGATCACAAGCTGCACCAATACCAGCAATCCGTACGTGATGATGGCGGCGGGTTTGCTGGCGAAGAAAGCAGTTGAAAAGGGCTTGGGCAGTAAGCCTTACGTCAAAACCAGCTTAGCGCCGGGGTCGCGCGTCGTATCTGAGTATCTGGAAGCGGCAGGCGTCCAGCCCTATCTCGATCAGTTGGGCTTTAACGTCGTCGGTTATGGCTGCACGACGTGCATCGGCAACAGCGGGCCCTTACCGCAGCAGGTGGCGGCAGCCGTGCAGCAGGGTGAATTGGTGGCGGCGGCGGTGTTGAGCGGCAACCGTAACTTTGAAGGACGCATCAATCCGTTTGTGAAAGCCAATTATCTGGCGTCGCCGCCGCTAGTCGTGGCGTATGCGCTGGCGGGAACGGTCGATATTGATCTGGTCAATGATCCGCTTGGCACAGATCACGATGGTCAGCCTGTGTATTTGAGCGATATTTGGCCCAGCCAGCAGGAAGTCAATGAAGCGGTCACGCGCGTGATCACGCCGGAGATGTTCCGCAAGCAGTATGGCAACGTCTACGACGGCAACCCGACGTGGAACGCCATCGAAGCGGGCAGCGACGACGTGTACACGTGGAATAAGTACAGCACCTATGTGCAAGAGCCGCCTTTCTTCACCGAATTCGAGATGCAGCCAGCCGTCCTGCGCCCGATTGCGGGTGCGCGCGTGCTGGCGCTGCTAGGCGACTCGATCACGACGGATCATATTTCGCCCGCTGGCGACATCGCGCTGAATAGTCCGGCGGGGCGCTATCTCGAAGATCACGATGTCGCCAAGCCCGACTTCAACAGCTATGGCGCGCGGCGCGGCAACCATGAAGTGATGATGCGCGGCACGTTCGCCAACATCCGTCTGCGTAATCAGATGGTGCCGGGCAGCGAAGGCGGCGTGACGCAATATCTGCCGACGGGCGAAACCCTCGACATTTACGACGCTTCGCAGCGTTACATCGCGGATGGCACGCCGCTAGTGGTGCTGGCGGGCGCGGAATATGGCACGGGTTCGAGCCGCGACTGGGCGGCGAAAGGCACGATGCTGCTCGGCGTCAAAGCCGTGATCGCGCGCAGCTTCGAGCGCATCCACCGCAGCAACCTGGTGATGATGGGCGTGCTGCCGCTGCAATTCCAAGAGGGTGAAAGTGCCGAATCACTCGGCTTAACCGGACGCGAATCGTTCGACATTCTCGACGTCGAAGGCGAACTCAAGCCGCGTCAACTGGTGCGCGTGGTCGCCACCGCTGAAAATGGCGACAAGACCGAGTTCCACGCCATCGCGCGCATCGATACGCCCGTTGAAGTTGATTACTATCGCAACGGCGGCATTCTGCAAACCGTGCTGCGGAAGTTCTTGCAGTAAAACAACGTGTGTAGGGGCGAACACACAGATTCGCCCCTACACAGAGCATGATCCCCTAAAAAGTGGGCAATTGATGCACTGGCGACTACGTTACCCTTCATCAATTGACGTGATCTTAGGCAGGGGAAACGACACCAACCATGAGCCTTTATGTTGAGGAATCCGGCACGTCAGGCGCGCCAACCATCATCTGGTTGCACGGCGTCGGCACAAGCGGCTGGATGTGGTCACGTCAGGTCGGCGGACTTGCTGATTTCCACTGTCTGAATGTCGATTTGCCCGGTCACGGCAAAAGTAATCAGGTCGAGTGGGCATCACTGGCGGACACCGCTGATCAGATCGCCGCGATCATCCGCGCGCGCGCCAAACGCGGACAAGCGCATGTCGTCGGCTTATCGCTTGGCGGAATGGTCGCGCTGCGCCTGCTCGAACATCATGCCGATGTGTTAGATCGCGTGCTGATCAGCGGCGTCACGGTCGAGCCGATGCCCAATCGGGCATGGTTACAGCCGCAGTTGTGGCTCACCACATCCCTGTTCAAAAGTCGCAGATTTGTCACCATGCAGGCGAAGGCGCGCAAGCTGCCGCCGGACATGGAAACCGCCATGATTGAAAATCTGTTAGCCATGTCGCTGACCGCCTATCGCCGCATCTTCACCGAAGCGGTCGATTATCATATTCCGGCTACGCTTGCGACTGTGGCAACACCCACATTGATCACAGCGGGCGGGAACGAAACGGGCATCATCGTGCAAGCGGTGCGTGCCATCGTCAACCTGATGCCCAACGCGCAGGGTTGTTTGGCGCTGGGTCGGGGTCATGGCTGGAATGTCGAAGCACCTGCGCTGTTCAATGCGTTGGTGCGTGCGTGGGTCGCCGCCGAGCCGCTGCCCGCCCGCTTAGACCTTATTTCGCGCCAGCAGCATGAAGTAAGCTAAACTAACAGCCAATACACACCTGAAGCGGAGCAACTCCATGACCGACCAAGTGACCATTTACAGCGACGGCGGCGCAAAGCCCAATCCCAACGGACCCGGCGGTTGGGCGGCGCTGCTGATGTTTGGCGAACACCGCAAAGAGATCAGCGGGGGCGAACCTAGCACCACCAACAACCGCATGGAACTGACCGCCGCCATTAAAGCGCTGGAAACACTCAACCGCCCGTGTGAAGTCAATTTTGTGACCGACTCGCAATATCTGCAAAAGGGCATCAGCGAGTGGATCGTCAAGTGGCGGCGCAATGGTTGGCGCAACGCGAAGGGCGACCCCGTGCTGAATCAAGATTTATGGATGCGCTTGGATGAACTGGTCAAGCAGCATAAAATCAAGTGGAACTGGACACGCGGACACGCGGGCAACGAATACAACGAACGAGTCGATCAATTGGCAACAGCGGCGCGGCGGCGCGTGCGCTGAACGGAGCAGACCACATGGCGAAGATGGCACAGCGCGTCGCGGGGCTTGGCACGACAATTTTCACCGAGATCAATCAATTGGCGCTGCAACACAACGCGCTCAACTTGGGGCAGGGCAAGCCCGATTTCGACGCGCCCGCTGATATTGTCGAAGCGGCGGTGCGGGCGCTCAAAGACGGCGCGCACAATCAGTATGCGCCGGGACCCGGCTTGCCTGCACTGCGTCAAGCGGTCGCCGCACACGCCGCGCGCTTTTACGATCTCGCGCTCGACCCCGATCAGGGTGTGATCATTACGGCAGGCGCGACGCAGGGCGTGCTTTCCGCGATCTTCGGCACGGTCAATCCGGGCGATGAGGTGATCGTGATCGAACCGTATTTCGACAGCTATGTGCCGAACATCGAATGGGCGGGCGCAGTGCCGATCTATGTGCCGCTGCATCCACCCGCGTGGACGCTCGATCCCGATGAACTGCGCCGCGCCTTCACCCCGCGCACGCGCGCACTGCTGCTCAACACGCCGCATAACCCCACTGGACGAGTCTTCACGCGCGAAGAGCTGACGCTGATCGCGGGCTTGTGCATCGAGCATGACGCGATCGTGCTATCCGATGAAGTGTATGAGCATCTCGTGTTCGATGATGCGCGCCATATCCCGATTGCGACGCTGCCGGGCATGTTCGAGCGCACGCTGACGATCAGCAGTTTGGGCAAAAGCTTCAGCGCGACGGGTTGGAAGGTCGGTTGGGTCTATGGCGCGCCGGACTTGGTAGCGGGGGCGCTGCGGGCGCATCAGTTCATCACGTTTGCGGTCAATCATCCGGCGCAGGCGGCGGCGGCGTATGCGCTCAGCCTGCCGGGGACGTATTACGAAGAACTGCAAGCGATGTACACCGCCAAGCGCGATCTGCTGATGCACGGCTTGACCGCTGCCGGACTCAAAGCGCGCCAGCCCGAAGGCACGTACTTCGTCATGGCGGATTTTAGCGAGGTGTTCGACGGAGACGACATCGACTTCGCCAAGTATCTGACCAGTGAGATCGGTGTCGCTTGTATTCCGCCGACATTTTTCTACAGCACGCAGCACGCGCACATGGCAAGCACACAGGCGCGCTTCGCCTTCTGCAAAAGCGACGATCTGCTGCGCCAAGCGGGGGAACGACTCGCGCATCTGGCGCGTTAGCGGGCGTGGAGTCTGTTCGCTGGCATCCGCCCAAAACTGGCTTATGGGTTTGATCCAGACCGTGCTAACGTGACTGTCATGTGTCGAAGGCATGTGCTAGTGTGCCTTCGATGCAGGCGGTCAGCGCTGATCAAGCGCCTGTGTTGGCTGACGCTGCCCCCTGCATCCTCCCAACCGATAACGCATCAAGACGCCCAAAAGCCGTTACAATAGCAGTATGAATTCGACACCGCCCAAGCTTACAGAATGTAACGACCCTGTTCAGCAAAGGTTGACCGAGCGTATGCCGACGATGGATGCAAGCGTGATCGCCACTATGCAGGCGCGTCGTTCGCTTCGGCGCTACACCGCCGATCCCGTGCCGCCCGCTGTGATCACAAGGCTGCTTGATGCGGCAGTTTGGGCGCCATCAGCCCATAATCGTCAGCCGTGGCGCTTTTGCGTGCTGCAAACCGACACAATCAAAGTAACGTTGGCGCGGGCGATGGGTGCGCGGCTCGAACATGATCTGACGGCAGATGGCGCGCCGCCCGACCTGATCGCGCGCGATGTCGAACGCTCGTACAACCGGATCACGTCAGCGCCCGTCGTGATCGTCGTCGCCCTTTCGATGGTCGATATGGACGTGTATCATGATCCGCGCCGCGATCACAACGAATACGTGATGGCGGTGCAAAGTGTGGCGATGGCGGGACAAAACCTGCTCGTCGCCGCGCACGAACTTGGCTTAGGCGCGTGCTGGATGTGCGCGCCCCTGTTCTGCCCCGATGTGGTGCGAACGACGCTCGATCTGCCCGCTGATTGGCAACCGCAGGGCATGATCACGGTGGGTTATCCCGCCGAAGAACGCACAAAAATGCGTCGTCCGCCGTTGGTGCAGTGGAAATGAGAACTATGTGACGCACATAACAGATCAACGCATTGTCGTGCTAGTCGGCGGGGTCGGTGGCGCGAAATTAGCGCACGGGTTAGCGCAGATCGTGCCGCCCGAACACCTGACCGTGATCGTCAACACGGGCGATGATTTTTGGCATTATGGTTTACGCATCTGCACCGATCTCGATACCGTGATGTACACGTTATCGGGCTTGGTCGATCCTGCCAATGGGTGGGGTGTGGGCGGCGATACTGTCCTCACGCTGGAGGCGCTGCGCCGCTTCGGTGAGCAACCGTGGTTCCGCTTGGGCGATCAAGACCTCGCCACCCACTTGATTCGCACGGAAGCGCTGCGCGCGGGTGAGTCGCTCACCAGCGTAACGCGGCGTTTGACAAGCGCACTCGGGATTCTTCATCCAATTCTGCCAATGACCGACGCCGAAATGCCGACGATCATTGAGACAGTCGAACAGGGTACGCTCGAATTTCAGGAGTATTTCGTTAAACAGCGCTGGCAGCCGACCGTCACACGGATCGACTACGCCAACGCTGAACGCGCGACACTGAGTGCCGAGGTCATCGCTGCGCTCGATCAGGCTGACCTGATCCTGTTCGGGCCCTCGAATCCGTGGCTGTCGATTGCGCCGATCCTCGCTGTGCCGGGGATGCGCGACCGCCTGTTAGCGCGCGATGTGCCGCGCGTCGCGCTCAGCCCGATTGTGGGCGGGCAGGCGCTCAAAGGGCCCGCCGCCAAGCTCATGGCGGAACTGGGTTATACGGTCAGCGCGAGTGCCGTCGCGGAATATTATGGCGCGATCATCAACGGCTTTGTGTATGATGATCGTGATCGACACCTTAACATCGCACATGAGGCGCTGCGCGCGACCACGCTTAACAGCGTGATGCACACCGACGCGGATCGCGCAACGCTGGCGGCGGCGATGTTAACATGGGTGCAAACATGGAACGCAGATAAGGTGGGAGGGGCTGTATGACCATCTGGACGATCATTCCAGTCAAACCGTTGAACCGCTCAAAAACGCGCTTATCGAGTGCGCTATCTCCGGAAGAACGGCAAGCATTATCCGAGTCGATGTTCCGCCGTGTGCTGACCGCGGTGAAAGCCGCGCCGCAGATCACCGGCACACTCGTGATCAGCCGTGATCCGCGCGCGCTGGCAATCGCGCGTGAGTTGGGCGCGCACACTGTGCAGGAAAGCGGCAACCCGGAACTGAATGACGCGCTGATGCGCGCCACGCAAGTGATCGCAGGCTGGCGCGCGGGCGCGCTGCTCATTTTGCCCGCCGATTTGCCGATGGTCACCACGCACGATATCGCGACGATGGTTGCGCGCGGACGCAATTCTAATACCATCGTCATCGCCACCGACCGCCATCAAGACGGCACGAATGCGCTGCTTGTGCGTCCGCCCGGTTTGATCGATTACGCCTATGGCATTGGCAGTTTCGCGCGTCATGTCGAATTGGCGCTGGAAGCGGGCGCGCGCGTCGAAGTGGTCGAATCGTCCACGCTGGCGCTCGATATTGACGTTCCCGCCGATTTAGAGGATTATCAGCGCTTGCTGACGGCGGAATCCGCGCCGCCCGCGTGAGGCGTACGTTATTTACAGGTTGCGTGAAAATTAACCTATTTTTTGACTTGGGGCGACATAGGTGTCGCCCCTCCAACCAATGTGAGCAATAATCGCCAATTTAACCCTGTTCATCCAGCTTTACCCACCGTCAGGAGCAACCCATCATGTCCGACCGCGTCGCCCTTTACCTACAAGATGCCCATGATCTGCGCGATGCGATCCGCTATGTGCAGTATGCCGAGCAGCGCGGATTTGAAGCCGTGTGGCAAGCTGAAAGCCGCCTCGTGCGTGATGCTATCGTGCCGATGGCTGCCTTCGCCGCCACCACCAGCCGCATCAAGATCGGCAGCGGCGTGATCAACAACTGGACGCGCAACGCCGCCGTGATCGCCTCTACTTTCCTCACGCTGGATGATCTCGCGCCCGATCGCATCATCTGCGGCATTGGCGCGTGGTGGGATCCGCTGGCGAGCAAAGTCGGCATCGAACGGCGCAAGCCGCTGCTGGCAATGCGCGAAGTCGTCAGCGTAGTGCGCGATCTGCTGGCGCGCAAGCGCGTGACCTTTCACGGCGAGTTTGTCAACGTGACCGATGTCGAACTCGACGTAGTGCATGGACGCAAAGAACCGCGCAATGTGCCGATCTACATCGGCGCGACCGGCATGCAGATGATGGCGCTGACGGGCGAGATTGCCGATGGCGTGGTGCTGAATTATCTGGTGTCGCCCAAATACAACGAAGAAGCGCTGGCACAGTTGGAGATCGGCGCGCACAAAAGCGGACGCACACTCGACGCCATCGACCGCCCGCAGTTGGTGGTGTGTTCGGTCGATAACGACCGCAAGAAGGCATTGGATGGCGCGCGTAAGCTGGTCACGCAGTATCTCGGACAGCAGCCGCACATCATGAAAGCCAGCGGCGTGAAGCAAGAACTGCTCGACGAGATCGGGCAGGTGTTGACGTGGCCCGCCACCGAAGAACAGATCGAAGAAGCGATGCGGCTCGTTCCCGATGATGTCGTGCAGTCGGTGACTGCCAGCGGCACGCCCGATGAATGCCGCCGTAAAGTGCGCGAATATGTCGAGGCGGGCGCGACCTGCCCGATCCTATATCCTTTGGGCGATGATGTGCATCTGATGATCGACACCTTTGCGGATGGCTACTCGAATTAGCCCGCAGCAAGCTGCCGCCGCCCACGCCCGCCTGACGATCCGCCGC
>JBGSRB010000256.1:0-13016 GCA_041737735.1 Anaerolineae bacterium
TCGTTCAAGCAGGTGTCGTTTCGTTACGATCAAGCCAAGCAGACGGATCGTCCGCCGGAAAAATGGCTGCTGCATAATTTATCGCTCCACATTCAGCCGGGGGAGTGGGTTGCCATCACGGGGAACGTCGGCAGCGGAAAATCCACATTGCTGCGCTTGCTGCTCGGCTTTGAGACGCCCACTGAAGGCGTGATCACCTATGACGATCAGCCGCTGTCCGCACTCAATGTGCCGCTGGTGCGCGCTCAGTTGGGCGTCGTGCTGCAAAACGCGCAATTGCTTGCCGGAACGATTCGGCAGGCGGTGACACAACCGTATCTCGTCGCGGACGATGCCGTCTGGCACGCGCTCGAACTGGCGTGCATCGCTGACGACATCCGGCAAATGCCGATGGGACTCAACACTTTCGTGAGTGAAGGCGGGCGTAACCTTTCGGGTGGTCAAGGGCAGCGCCTGTTGATCGCGCGGGCGTTGGTGGGCAAGCCCGCGCTGCTGCTGCTGGATGAAGCCACCAGCGCGCTGGACGACGAGACTCAGCTTCGGGTGCTGACGAATCTGGGCGCGCTCAAGCTGACCTGCATTATGGTGGCGCATCGACCGGAAACCTTAGCCTTCTGCGATCATGTTTTCGCGCTGCGTGAGGGTGAATTGATCCGCGCGGCGGGGGTTCACCACGCTTCAGGCGCCCGAAATCCCGCTGAATAAGATTCGCTTGCCAGAGGAAAGTCAGATCAAACTTTGTCCTGAAGCATCCGAACTTCCATCTATGCGTGCCGCATGATGTTAGCCTTTTCCCAATTGGTGACGTAGTGCAATACGGATGGCTCTATATCATCGGCGTTCTGGGATAGCAACCAGCCGAGAAAATCACCAACATCATCTCCGCGAAAGGCGCCCGATTGTCCTTCAAATTCCTGCCATAGGCGCTCCCCGGTCGCCAGCACCATCGTCGCGATCCGCACACCAGTGTTCTTATTTTCCGCTGCGAGGTTACGTCCCAGTGCAATCACGCCGGATGCTGAAATCGACACCGGCGCACCATTGGGCCAGCCGACATAAGCACCATAGCCGCTGATGAGGATATACGTACCACTGCCGCGTTCGATCATGGGGGGCAGAAAGACCTGAGCCGTCAGCAGGTGTGAGGTGAGGTTGCTGTGCAACACGCCGTCCCAGGTGTCTAACGACATCGCGAGCAATGGCATGGGGTCGATACTGCCACCCAACGACGTGATGACGCCATCCGGCACACCGACACGCTCAGCCACCTGTTCATAGAGCGTCTTGGCGCCTGCGGGTGTACCGACATCACCTTCCAGCGTAATAAGGTTATCAGCATTCAGCCGATCCGCCTCAATAAAGCGGCGCAGTCGGTCGAAGCGATCTTTAGTGCGTGACGCGGTCACAACTGTGGCTCCGGCACGCAGGCAACCACGCACCGCCATGCCGCCAATGTTTCCTGCTCCACCCGCAATAAATACGGTTTTGCCCTGCAGATTGCCGATAAGGTCACTCATGATACTGCCTCCCCAAATTTATCCACGGTTGAGCTGATCTTCACCGATGGTAAAGCGATGCCGCGTTTATGTGGCACTGGCACTGAGAATTTACTTCAAGATCGCGTTCTGCTCAACACCGGAAGACAACGCGCCCTATCATCGCGCGATCCTGCCGCGCTTGGAAAAATGGGGCGAGCTGCTCGTCACCGATCAAGCGGCAGCAGCAGCGCGCCCACTTCAGCTTGGGTATTGATATCGATTTCGGTCAGCGGCGCGCCGCCAGCCAGCACGCGCAGGGTCACACGCGCGGGTAACCGCCCCCGCCACGTGAATTGCACCGCCTGTGCCAACTGCACATAAGTCAGGGTGACGGGTTCAGCGGCATCATCCCAAAACCAGCTTTGCGTGATCGCATCTTCGGCAGCATCCAGATAGATCGTCAGGATCGCCGCGTCGAGCCGTTCGGGAATGCGTTGAGCATCCGGCATCATCGGGATGATCGCGCCAGCCCGCACAAACAGCGGCAGGGTAGCAAGCGGCGCGTGAACACGCAAGTTACATTCACCTGTATAAACTGCGCCCGTCCAGAAGTCGATCCACGTTCCGGCAGGCAAGTAGACCCGCCGCGTGTCGCTGTCGTCATAGATCGGCGCAACCAGCAGCGCATCACCGAGCATAAATTGCAGGTCTTTGTCGTAAGTGTTCGGATCATCGGGGAAAGCCAGTGGCAGCGCGCGGATCACCGGTAAGCCCCGTGTCGCTGCTTGATGCGCCGTGTGATAAAGATAGGGGAACAATTGATAGCGCAGCCTGACGAATTTACGCACGATCTCGACCGCCTGCGCGCCATATGCCCACGGTTCGCGGGCGCTGTCGCCGTGCATACGCGCGTGTGAGCAGAGCAGGGTGAACTGCGCCCAACGGATATACAATTCGGGGGATGGCATTCCCCGAAAGCCGCCGATGTCGCTGCTCCAGAAGGGAATGCCCGACATGCCGATCGATAAGCCGCCGCGAATCGTGCAGGCGAGACTGTCCCAATCCGCCGCCGGATCACCCGACCAGCACACCGGATAGCGCTGGCTGCCCGCCGTGCCAGAGCGTCCCCAGACCAAACCATGCCCCTTGACCGTCTGCGTAATCGCGCTGACGGCGGCGTTATAGACCAGCGGATACAGATTGTGCAGTTCAGCGCCGGTCTGCCCGCTGCTGAAGATCGCATCCCGGGGAACATCTTCGCCAAAGTCGGTTTTGAATACATCGACGCCCAGTTCGAGCAGCGGGCGATGCAGTTCCTGAAACCACGCCAGCGCAGCGGGGTTGGTCAGGTCGATGATAGCGACCGGGGCATTCCACGACTCGGCGCTGTCGGCGGTGCGAATGATGCCGTCGGGACGTGGCGCCAGCGATAAGCCGTAGTCGATCACGTACACTTCGCCATCCGCGCGCGTCAGAAAATAGCCGCGTGCCTTGCCTTCGCTGAAGCGATCACTCTCAATCGAGATGTACGGCTGTTCCCACAGAGACAACTTCAAGCCGCGTGCGTGCAGCCCTGCAATGAAGCCGGCTGCATCGGGGAAAGCTTCGGCATCAAAGCGCCAGTCGGCATAGTGACGCCACTTCATCCACCACGTATCGACGTGAATCACATCCACGGGCAGATCGTGCGCTTCAGCTTGTTCGACCAGCGCTTCGATTGCTGCGCGATCCCGATACACACCCGCGCCCGACAGCCATAACCCGAACGACCAGCGCGGCGGCAACGGCGCGCGCCCCGTGAGATCGGCATACTGTTCGAGGATGGCGGCGGGCGTGTCGCCCACGATCAGATAGGCGTCGAGCGTTGTGCCTTCAATCTGACACGTCCATGATTGGCATGATACTGTGCCAAGTTCCCAGGTGATGCGCGCACCCGTGTCCAGCAGCAGCCCATAACCGCGTGTGCTGATCAGCAGCGGAATGTTTTTGTGCGAGCGTTCGCTGGTCGAGCCGAACGCATCCTGCGTCCACGAAATTATGCGCTGACCGCGCTTATCCAGCGGTGTGAATTTTTCGCCCAAACCAAACAGATGCTCATCGGGGCGCAGATGCAGCGTTTCGGTGATCAGGGGCGCGCTGGCATCGGCAACAAAACCGAGCGGCAGAATAAACGAACGCCCCAGACCATCGAGATCGAACGGATTTTCCCGCACGATTTCGCGTCCAGCGGCATTGAGCAAGCGCAGACAAAAAAGCTGCTTATCGATCTGAAGTTTACTCGCACCCGCATCAAGGCACAGGTGGGCGTCGCTTTCACTGATGTGCAGCGGCACGGGTGGACGCTGCGCCGGAATGAGGATCGGCGTTGGGGCTTGCGCCGTCATGCCGGGGATTACCATGCGCATACGCCAGATCGTCGGTGTGACGGCGTTGACTACGATTTCGACGGTGCGCCCGTGCGCGGTGCGCGCGCTGATGATCAGCGCATCACGTTCGTGGTGATGTGCTTTATACGCGATGATCCAGTCGAAATTAGGGGGCGCGGCGTGCGGCGAAGAGATCATGGGGTTCTCCGTTTAGACGAGTGCGCGCAGTTCGCGCTGCGCCCACAAACAAATTTGCCAGTTATCCGCCACCGGAACATTCGTATGGGGCAGGGTGTGCAGGTAGGGCGGGGGACCATATTCCGGCGTGATGGTGACGAACGAAGCGCCCGCCGCTGCCCGCTGCTGGATGATCTGCCGCCACTGCTGTTCATGCCATGCGCGTTCGGCGGCATATTCCGGCGCGGCGGGATCAGGCACTTGAGGTCCTTCGGCATAGCCGATGCGCGCGTGAATGTGCTGCGCCCGCTGATTTGCCAGCGCCAGCGCTTCCGCCTGATCATCGGGCAGGCGCTCGCACACATTCACCCAATGGCTGTAATCGGCAACAATTTTCAGGTCGTCGAACTGGCGCAGATAATACAGGGTGTCCCACGGCGTAAAGAGGATGCGTCCGCGATGAGTTTCGTGCAGCACGGGGATGCCGATCTGGGTTTCGACGTGCAAAGCATGTTCAAAGAATGCGCTCGCCTGATCGCGCGTCATGCTGTCGCGTCCGCTGTGGATGCCAATTGTGATCGGTTCATAAGCGGCAAGGTGTTCGAGTGTGGCGTCAAGCTGATCGCGTTCAGTAACCTGCGCCGCCATGATCAGCTTTAAGCCATGATCGCGCACAATGCGAGCATATTCAGCGGGGGGCGGCGCGTCAGGCAGCAGATAGCCATCCACGCCGTCATAACCCGCCGCCGCAATCAGGGCGATTTTGTCGGCAAATGTGCCGCCAAGCGACTCCATGCCCCATAACGCCCGAAAAATGAGTAGTTCCATGTTGATGCTTCCTTGAGAGTTCAGGCACAAAGATGCTGCAATCAGCGATCCACTTCGGAATCAGCACACGCCAAAGCACTGCACAACAGGCGATAACCCGCATCGATCTCACTCTGATCGATGCTGAGACTGTCGGCGTAATCGGAATCATGCTCGATGCACCCGCTGATCACCTGCGTGATGCAGGCGCGGCAGGTTCCGCTGCGGCATGAGTGCGTCAGCACAATGCCAGCGCGCTCAGCCGCATCGAGGATCACCTCATCGGCTTCGGCAGCAAACGACGCACCGCTGTGCAGCAAATGGATCGTGAAGGTCACGACAAGTCCTCAAGCACGGCTTCATCAGCGACCACAGGCGACCAGTGTACCTGTAAGCCGTCGTCAGCGATCTCATGCGTCATGGCAGCGATCACCGGATGTAAGCGCTCGAAATAGGGTGCAAGCTGCGCTTCGGGATCATCCTTGTGGGCGGTGACATACGCCGCCATCACCTCACGCGCCTCATCGGTCAGGCGCTTGAGTTCCGCCTGTCCGGCGTTGTCATCACCGAGCAAATGCCGCAGCCACTTGAAGCCATAGCTCACATGGATCGCCTCATCCGCCCAGTCATAATCCATGTCATGCGTGCTGCCACTATCACCCGCTGATTCGAGAATTTGAATCTCGATCTGCTTGGTGCCACTGCGCAGCAGCCCTTCTTCGTAAAAGTAGAGCAGCGCCAAACGCTGTGCGGGCGGCAGGTGTCCTAGTGCGTTATAGAGCGCATCGCCATAGGGAATCAGCGCGGGAATGTCCCAGCCCCAGCCTTGCATGGTGCGATAACCCATGTAACTGTGGCGCGCTTCATCCCAAGCCCAGCGCGCGAGATCAAGATAAAAATCCCACGGCTGCTGATCGAGTTCAAACAGCACCGATGCCGGAACTTCCGCCGCCCAGATTTCATTGAAATGGCTGATCGCGCTCCACACCTGCATCGCCACCCGTTGATCCAGCGCTTCGATGCGTTTCCACGCTGCCGCGCCCGCCTTGTCGTATTTATTCTCGTGCGGCAGGTGAAAACGCGCCGGCTTAAAGCGCGGATCGCGCATCACGGTTTGCGGCACGCTGAAGGCAGTTCCCTGCGCCAGTGGGTGATCAGCCGGAATTTGTCCGCGCGCACCCAAACCATCCAGACCGCCAAGCGCCGCGAGATAGGCGGCACAGTAGTCACGCCATGCCGCCGGATCAGCCCCGGCGGGCGCAAACTGGGCGATCTGCTCACGAGCAGTCGTGATCCGCGCGACGGTGTCGAAACGCAGATGGCGCAAACGATAAACGGTCGGCGCATCATCCAGCGGATCGGCGCGCTCAAGGTAAGCATCCAGCGCGGCGATGAACGCGGGTAAGGCAACGTCATACACACCCGCCAGAAAGGCACGAACATCGGGCGCGCGCATCAGCTCGCTGGTGAACGCCAGCAGGTCGGCATCCCACTTTTTATCAACGTCGCGGCGCGGATAACGCAATTCTAGTGTGCGCGTACGCAGCGAATCGGCGTGTTGTGAACACAGCCACATTTCGCCCGCCAGAAAAAATTTCAACTCAACGGGCGCGGTGCGGATGAACCATCCGGCAAAGGCGCGCATCATCTGGCGCTGAAAGACATACAAGCGCTTGATCACACGGGAAGCATCGTTCACGCGCGTATGTTCATGGGTGCTGCGGGCTGAAGGCATCACCTTAGGCATGAGGATTTCCTCTCGTTTAATACTCCTGCGAAGCGTGGCGCTGCTGCATTTTGACCGGTGTGTTGACGACCAGCCAAGCCTCCATGCGTTCGCGGATTTCGTCGAGTGTTTCTGTGTAGGCGTAGGTTTTCAACAACACGGGCGTCCATTTTTTGCCCCAGCGCACATGGAAATTTTCGTCGCTCCAGTCATAACTGACCGCCGCTGCCGAAATATCATCCTGAAGTTCTTCCCAGTGTTCGCGATTGGTGGTTTTTTCCGGCATCCCATTTGGCTCGATCACGGTAGTCAACAGCGCATATTGATCGACAGCGGGCAGCGTCATCATTACGTTGTAAATCTGCACAACCTGCGGCACATCCTCAATTTTCAAGCCAAGCTGCTGAATCCGAATTTGCCCAAGCTGACTGTGGCGAATTTCGTCCCATAAATGGCGGGCAACATTGTGTTGATATTCCCATTCCATTTCGGGTGTCATCCATAGGATCGAGCCGAGCGTTTCGGCGGCGGTCATCTCGTTGAGATAGTGCTTGAAGCGCCACAGGCGATACCCGTCGGGGTCTTGTTGGCGATCCGGCTGCATGTCGTCCTCAGGATCGAAAATTTTCCAGTCAGGCAGCCGCTGACATTCCTGCCACGGCAGCAGCAGCGCGTGATCAGCGGGGCGCGGCAGCGGGGCGCTGCGCGGATCAGCCCCCGTAATGCCGCCATCGGCAGCGATCAAGCCCGCAACATAATCACGCCATGCTTCCCAACCGGGGTAGCGATCCGCGATGGTCGGGAAGAACGCCTCTGCCCAAGCAACCTGACGTTCAAGCGCGGGCAAAAGCTGCTCGGTGATCTTTACCGTGGGCTTGTCAAACTCGTTCCACGTGGTTTGCGGATGACTGCGTAACGCCGCCAGCAAGCCTTTTTTCACCACCAGATAGACCGCTGCGATGACTTCGGCGCTGTTCTGGGCTTCGTCTAAAGCCTGTGCCACCTGTGGCAGAAATTCACCGATGTTGCGTTCGGGCTGATACGTGCGCAGTTCACGCAGGCGCGTATACAGCGCATCAACGGCGTCGGCGCTTTCCCAGATGTGCAAGCCCAACTCATTTTTAGCTTCCCATTCTGGCACACCGGGCAGCCAACCTGCCAGCGTGCGCATGGCGGCACGCTCGAAAAAAGCATAACGTTTGAGATATTCAACGTTCTGCTCAATGCTGATATGCTGAGGGGTCATTTTGGTTTAAATCCTCTACTCAACTCACCTTGGACTGTCTATTTGATGGCGCCGCGCGCTAAACCGGAAATGATCAAGCGCTGTCCGAACAACACAATTATCAGCACCGGAATGATCATGAGAACGCTCAACGCGCTCATCATATCCCACGGACGGGTATAGGTCGATGCGTCCGCCGTCAGTTCCATGATGCCGACACTCAGCGGCTTGGTATCGGTGCGCTGCGCGAATACAAACGGATATAAAAACTCGTTCCAACTGATGATGAAGTTGATCACGAACATCGTGAACAATGCCGGACGCAGCAGCGGCAGCATCACCCGCGCGATGATCTGCACCGTGTTCGCGCCATCAATGGTGGCGGCTTCTTCGATTTCGCTCGGAATTTGATTGATAAAGCTGACCAGCGTCATGATCGTGAAGGGCAGCAGCAGGCTGCTCATCATGATGATCAAGCCTTGATGGGTGTTCACTAACCCGAAGGCTTGAAAAGTTTGAAACATCGGCACCAGCAGCGCGATCTGAGGCAGCGCAACCGACAGGATCAGCGCGATATAAATGATGTTGCTTCCCGGAAATTTAATACGCGCCAGCGCATATGCTGCCAGTCCGGCGGCGATCACGGAAACAGCGCTTGAGCCGAACGCGAAGATCACCGAATTGCGGAAATACAACGCCAACGGAATCGACTGTGCCATGCGCGCGTAATTATCAAGCGTGGGCGTAGTCGGAAAATAGGTCGGCGGAATGGTAAACAACTGATTTTGCGGCGTGATCGACGAAATGAAAATGAAATAGAACGGCAGCCCGATCACGAACAGAAACAAGGCAAAGACGAGATAAATCAGCACCGATTGCCGGTTGCGCTGCCACCATGAAAGGCGCTCAAGCGACGACGGATTAGTCTGTGCCTGCGCCACGCGCATCATCAGATCGCTCATTCGCGCACCTCAAAGCGGCGGAACAGCACCAAGCCGATGATGCCGATCACCACTACAATCAGCACCAGCACCATGCTGATCGCGGCGGCATAGCCGTAATTAAGCGTGGTGATTTCCTGATAAATCTTCTGCGCCAGCACAGTGGTTGAAAAACCGGGTCCCCCGCCCGTCATGGCGTAAGGCAGGTCAAACACGGCAAGTTGCCACACCAGCATGAACATGCTGACCGTGATGATGATCGGCATCAGCATGGGAACGGTAATGAAGCGAAGCTGATCGATGCCATGCGCGCCATCGACGCGCGCAGCTTCATACAGATCGCGCCCGATGCCCTGTAAACCCGCCAGCAGCAGCAGCGCCACGAACGGCGTGCTTTTCCAGATGTTGACGGCGATCACGGCAAACTTGGCATTGTACGGGTCGATCAACCAGCGGGTTTCCAAGCCTAAACCGCGCCGCAGCAGGTCAGGAATCATGCCGAACTGATCATCGAACATCCAGCGGAAGCCAAGCGCCACTACGATCATCGGCATCGCCCAGGGGATCAGGCTGAGCGTGCGCGCCAAACCACGGAAGCGAAACGGCGCGTTCAGCAGATGGGCGAGCGCCAGACCCAGAATGATCTGAAACAGGGTTGAAATAACGACGAATAGCAGCGTAAAGCTGATGCTGGCGCGCACCACCGGATCATTAAACAGGCGCTCGAAATTGCCCACGCCGACAAAGGTCGAGGGTGGGAAAGCCGGGTTATAGCGCTGGACGCTGAAAATACCTGTTTGAATGAACGGATAGACTGTGGTGAACAGACGCAGCGCCACCGCCGGAATCAAGAGCGCGATCGCGATCCCGTAATAACGCTGGCGCAGCGTCAAGCCGAAGCCGCGTCGTCGCGTGTTCACCTGTTTGACTGCTGCCGAAGCCATGAAAACTCATTTCTATCCATAATGCTGCAAGTCGGTTCAACGGGGCAGACGCCGACGCATGTCTGCCCCGCTGTCAGCATAAGTTACGTATCGAGGGCGGCGATCAATTCTTGACCTTGCGTCAGCACTTCCGAAAGCGATGCTTGATTGGTCAGGAACAGCGATGCCATATCATCCACCACGGTTTGCGCTTCTGATACGCGCGGGTGGAACGGACGCGCCGAGAACACGTTAGCTTCGCTATAACGGGCGATGGCATCAAGCAGGGGATTAGCCTGATCGGACAACGCCTCAAGGATCGAATTGCGCGGCGTGAGCAGGAAACCCTGCTCGGCTGCCAGCCGGGGCGCAACCTCGACTGACGTCAGATAGCGGATCAATTCGACTGCGCCATCCGGGTTCGGCGCGCTGGTTGGCACGGAAAAGCCCCAACCGCCGATCCAGCTTTTGCTGCCCGCTGCGCCGGCGGGGGGCAGTTCGATCACCATTTTTTCCGGGTCATACCAATCGGCGCTGCCTTCCGCAACCCCCTGGAAGAAGGGCCACTGGCGCATGAAGGCGATCCGGTCATCGAGATACAGTTGATTTTGCGCGGTGTAATCCTGATTGAGCGCGGTTTCCGGGAAAATCTGATGCGTATAAATCATGTCGTGTAAAAATTGTAGCGCCTCACCTGTGGCTTCATCAAAGGCGAACACATCCCCGCCCGCCTGCGCCGTCAGATAAGCAATGTAGACATACAGCAGCGCGGGCTTGATCAGCGCATCAGTGGTGGCATAAATGCCGTTGGCAGGATCGCTCATTTCCATGCCCACATTGATCATTTCTTCCCACGTGGTGGGCGTGGACAAATTGCGCTCGCTTAACAGATCGCGCCGCGTGAAGAAATAACCCACGGCAAATTCATGCGGAATGCGATAGCGCGTGCCGTCGATGCTCAGAAAGCCGTCGATGTGCGGCTGCATACTGGCGGGGAAGTCGTCCCATGTCGCTTCGGGAATAATATCATTGAGGGGCATCAGCCAGCCCGCACGCATAAAAGTGGGGGAACTGTCGTCGGCATCGCTCATAACATCGACCGGACTGTTGCCACTGGCGAAGGCGGCGCTGTAGCGGGTGAGCATGTCGGTTCCGCTGACAGGCCCGCCTTCAAGCGCCACCGTTAAGCCTGTTGCCGACTCAAACTCAGGCAGCACGCTGCGAATGGCATCGTGGGCGAACTCCTGAACTGCCAGCACAACCGTGTTGTTCTGAAGAATTAAATTGGGTGCGAACATGCCCTGCGTCAAAAATCGACTGGGCGCGCTGGCAGCGAGTGCCGCCGCGATGCTGGATGCCGTCCCTTTGAGGAAGGTGCGGCGCGAGACCCCCTGGGGCTGATCAGACGGTTTTTTATGCTCAGACATAACTAAAACTCCTAATCATAATCAAGCTGAATGCACGGGTGTGGTGTCGCGCCCTTAGTGACAAATAAAGGGCAATATGCTATGCTGACGCGACATAAGTCTAGACAATTTACGACAAATATATAGTCAAATGCCGATTTATGTCAAATTTTGGAGGCATAATGTCCCATTATCACGTGAAAAATGATCCCCAATTCCGCGCGACACTGGTTAGCCACACCCACTGGGATCGCGCGTGGTACTGTACCTTTCAGGAATATCGCGTGCGGCTGGTGAGCCTGATCGACACGTTGATCGAGATTGTGCAGGGCGATCCTGAATATCGTGTGTACATGCTTGACGGGCAAATGAGTGTTTTGGATGATTATCTCGAAGTGCGACCCGCGCAAGCCGAAACGCTGCGCGCGCTGTGCCGCAGCGGGCGCATTCAGGTGGGTCCGTGGTTCGTGCTGGCAGATGAGTTTCTCGTCAGCCCTGAGTCGCTGATCCGCAATCTGGCATTGGGGCAGCGCATCGGGGCTGATTACGGCGGCGTGATGTCGATTGGTTATGTGCCGGATGGCTTCGGGCATATCGCCCAGCTTCCGCAGATTTTACGCGGCTTCGGCATCGATAATGCGTTCTTCTGGCGCGGCATGGGCGTGGAAGGCGATCAGCTTGGCACCGAGTTCACATGGCAAGCGCCCGATGGCAGCGCCGTGACGACCATCCTGATGCCGTGGGGCTATCACAACGTGTCGAATCTGGGTTATGGCGTGCATTGGGGCGATACGTCACAGATGCAGTTTGATCCCGCATTGGCGCAGACCAAAATCGAGCGCGCCATCGCCAAACTCACGCCGATGGCGAACACTAACGCGCTGCTGCTCATGAACGGCATCGATCACGCCGATCCTGAGCCGCGCATACCGCAGGTGATTGCCGAAGCCAATGCCCGCCTTGAGGATACGCAGATCACGCATGGCACGCTGACGGATCATCTGGCGAATGTGCGCGCGTCGGGTGTCACTTTAGCCAGCTTTACGGGTGAATTTCGGTGGGGACGCTATTCCGAGATTCTGCAAGGCGTGTATTCAACGCGGATTCATCTAAAGCAGGCGAATCACGCCGCGGAAACGCAACTTGAGCGTTACGCCGAACCGCTGACTGCGCTGGCGTGGTTGGCGGGCGCGGCTGTTCCCGCTGGCACACCCGATCTGCTGGCGCTGGCATGGCGCTGGTTGCTGCTCAACCACCCGCATGATGATCTGTACGGGTGTGGCATTGATGAAGTGCATGACGAAATGGCGTATCGCTTCAGTCAGTCGCGGCAGATCGCCGACGCCCTGATCCGCGACAGTCTGCGTCAGCTCGCGCGGCAGTTCGATCTGAATGCCCAGACTGGCACGCCGATTCTGGTGTTCAATCCATCAGGCTGGCGGCGGCGCGAAGTCGTCGAAGCGGTGATCGATTTTGAGTTCGATGACGGCACACCTGATCACATGCAGATGGTCGATGCACAGGGGCAAATCGTGCCGCATCAGGTGATCAGCGATCAGCCCGCATTCTGGATGGAAGTGCTGAAGGCAAATCGCAAGCACCGTGTGACCGCGCTGATTGCCGTTGATGTGCCAGCCGTCGGCGTGGCGGTTTATTACGCGCAGGCGCACAAGGGAAAGCCCGCGCCCGCCACTGATCTGCTGGTGAGTGCGGGTGGCGCGGAAAACGCGCACACAGCGCTGATGATTGAGCCTGACGGCGGCTTAACCGTGATCGACAAAGCGACCGGACAAACCTACAGCGGACTCAATCACTTTGTCGATACGGAAGATGTTGGTGATGCCTACACGCACTGTCCGTTTGAGGCTGGCAGCGATCAGTACACTACGCGCGGACGCACACCCGACTCAGTTGAAGTGGTCGAAAGTGGCGCGCTGCGGGTGGTGTTCGCCATCCGCTGGACGCTG
>JBGSRB010000258.1:0-35040 GCA_041737735.1 Anaerolineae bacterium
TCCCGAAGGTGGACAAGATCATCGGACCCGGCAGCAGTTACGTGTCGGCGGCGAAGCGGTTGCTATATGGAACGGTCGATGTGGGCTTGCCCGCTGGACCCAGCGAGTCGATCATTCTGGCGGACGAACACGCCGATCCCCGTTTGGCAGCGCTCGATCTGCTGGTCGAAGCCGAACACGGCGCCGAATCGGCGGCGCTGCTGGTCACGCACAGCGAAGCGGTGGCGCGCGCTGCGCTCGATGTGCTGCCCGAATATATCGCGCTGCTGCCCGAATGGCGGCGTAAATTTGTCGAGAATGTGCTGTCGAATTATGGCGGCGTGCTGCTGACGCGCAGCTTGGACGAGTCGATCCAGTTCATCAACGATTACGCGCCGGAACATCTCGAAGTGCTGACGGCTGATCCGTTCGTGACGCTGCAAAAGCTCAAGAACGCGGGCGAAATTCTGCTTGGACACTATACGCCGATCCCGACGGCGAATTACGCGCTCGGCTTGAACGCGATTCTGCCGACGGGCGGTTTTGCGCGCAGCTTTTCATCGGTCAGCGTGTGGGACTTCCTCAAACGCACGGGCGTCGGGTATCTATCGCGCGAAGGCTACGAGGGATTGCAAGGCACAGTCGCTACGCTGGCGGATTACGAAGATTTCCCCGCGCACGCGCTGGCGATCCGCAAACGCAACGAAATTTTGGGCATATGACGACGCTGGAGACGATTCAGCGCTTGCAATTCACAGATCGCGCCGCTGCTGAAGCGCTGCTGATCCCGTTTTTGCGTGAGGTGTTTCCGCTGGATGTGCAAAACGTGACGCTGCGCCCGCTGGCGGTGTCGCTCAACTCGTTCAACGGGATCATCACGCTGGCGGATGGGGTGCAGTTGTTTTTCAAATCGCACGTGGAAGCGGATAATCACATCGATGAGTATTATAACTCGGCGCTGCTGGCAGAAGCGGGTTATCCCGTAATCCAGCCACTGCATTCATCGATGGCAAGCGGGCGGCAGATTTTGATCTACGAGTTGATCAATGCGCCGTCGGTGTTCGATGTGGCGTGGGCGATTGAGAATGGCGCACAAGGTTTAGACGCGCTGACCATTGCGCAAAATCACAATGATGATCGCCTGTTTGAAATTTACGCGCGCACGCTGACGCAGCAAGGCGCTGATTCAGCAGGATCAGCGCCCGTGCATCAACTGTTTTACCATCGCTTGACAGGTGGGCGCTTAGCACGTTTCTACGCAGATGAGAATACAATCGCGCTGCCCGACGGTGAGGCGACGTTGGCGGAAATTAAAGCGGCGCGCTGGGTGATCAACGGGCAGCATTACGACACGACGCTGAACGATCTGATCGCTTCAGCGGTCGAACTGCTTAAGCCCGCGCAAGCGGATGCCTGCATCGTGGGGCATGGAGACGCGCATAATGGCAACGTGTTTTTTCACGGCGCGGGTCAAGCGCTGCAATATTTCGATCCGGCGTTTGCCGGGCGACATCATCCGCTGTTGGACCTAACCAAGCCGTTATTCCATAACGTTTTTGCCATGTGGATGTACTTCCCGCGCGAGATCGCCGCACGCTTAGACATTTCACTTGAGCGCGGCGCGGATGTGTGGCAGGTGGCGTATGATTATCCGCTGCATCCGGTGCGCGCAATGTTCTTGAGCAGCAAGATCGAGCGGGTGCTGATCCCGACGCTGCGCGATCTCAAGTCACGCGGATGGTTGCGCTCCGATTGGCGCGCGTATCTCAAGGCGGCGCTGTTGTGCTGTCCGTTATTGACCATGAACCTGACTGATGCGGAGAAGTTTCCACCAGCGATCAGTCTGTTGGGTTTGGTGATGGCGATTGAGATGGGCGGCGACAGCCTACAAATGCGTAGTTATATTGACCGCGCGCTCGATGCCGTCGAGCAAAGTTTATAAGCGCTGTTTAATCGCTGGATGTGCGGCGCGGGTGCGCGCTGTGGGTATAGGTATCGGTGAGCGCGTGTCGTTCGATTAGATCGGCGTAGCGCGGCTCAAAGATGGTGCGATACTCGGCGTTCGTTAAATCAAGGCGCATATCGTAAGCATCTTCGCCATCGCTGTGATAATAACGCGGCTTGGTGGCGAAGATGCTGAACCCGTGCTTGGTATACAAATTTTGCGCTACAGCATTGCTGACGCGCACCTCTAACACCAGATACGCCGCATTAAGCGTAAACGCTTTACGGATCATGCCCATCAGCAGAATTTCGCCATAGCCGCGCCCGCGTTCCTGTGGATGCGCCGCAATCGTGCTGATGTGCGCCTCATCGAGAATACTCCATAAGCCGCCATAGCCGACGACTTCCGGCAGCGGATCAACGGGATCAGCGCCGTTTGTGGGCTGCAAGCGTGACAGCAGCTTACGTAAGCCGGTCGGTTTGCCGCCTGTGCGTTCCAGCGTGACCATATGGCTGTAAGTCGATTCGTTGATCTCGTATTGATACGAACGCGCCGACCACGGCGGATTGAATGACTGCTTATCAATATCCGCGACGAAGGGAATATCGGGCAGTTGCATGTAACGTAAGGTGAGCATCAGGGCGAATCTTTGGTTTTGACGTAAACAGGCGTCACGTGATCGGCAGGGTGGGCGGCTGCACCATCGGCACGCAAGTGCGTCCATGCTTGTTCGGCTAGGTTGCCCGCACGGCGAAAGCGCAGCGTGGGCGCAGCGATGGTGATCGGCAGTTCGGCGGCGGCTTCGATGATCGCCAGCGCTTCAGAGCTGATCTCGCCCGTGAGCGTGGCGGGGGCGTCAATGCTGGCGAGCAGCGTCGCCCAATCCATGTTTTCTGGTGCGCCGCGCGGTTTCCAGCCATCTTTGCGCCAGTGATAGCGCGCGGTGACGATGCGCCCGCGTCCGGCGCTTAGCACGACGATCAGCGCGCCATTCACTTTTGGATGCACCGCCGCTAGGCTGTCGAGCGACGAAATGCCCACCAAAGGCAGATTGCGCGCAGCGGCGAAGCCCTTCGCCAGCGCCACACCGATGCGTAAGCCGGTGTAGGAGCCGGGTCCGATGCTGACGGCAAGCGCACTCACATCCGTTAGCGCGAGATTAGCATTGGCGATCAACGCGCTGATGGCGGGCGGCAGTTCGACCGAGTGATTATTTTCTGAGTGCCATGTGCGTTCAGCCAGCATTTGAGCGCCATCATGCAGCGCGATGCTGACGACTTGGGTAGCGGTGTCGAGGGCGAGTAAAGTCATGAGGATTGCCTATTTCAGACCGCGAAACTGCTCAAGCAGCGCCCGATAGCGCGCGCCCGTCGCTTCAAATACGACGTTGCGCTGGGTATCTTCCAGAATGCGCACCGTGATCGCCAAGCGTTCGGATGGCAGCGCAGGCGTGATCTTTTCCGCCCATTCGATCAAGACGACGGCAGCAGCGCTGAAAATGTCATCCCAACCAATCGAGTCGAGTTCATCGACGCCGCTTAAGCGATAGCAGTCGATGTGAAAGAGCGTGCGCGCTCCATCGGTGTGCTGATGTTGATGCACGAGATTATACGTCGGGCTGGTGACATTTTCCTGCGCGCCCCAACCCTGACCGATGCCCGACGCCAACGCGGTCTTACCCGCGCCGAGTTCCCCATCGAGGCAGACGACATCACCCGCTTGCAGCAGCGTTCCTAAGCGCACACCTAAACGGCGTGTTTGTTCTGGATTCGTGCTGATGAGGTCGATCTCGCCTTCGCGCGAGATGGGCATGGGCGCGTGTCCTTGAAGTGGGTATGAGTCTAACGGCAATTATACGGATTTTCGCGCATTTGCCAGCGGCGATCTGCTGAATTGGTGCGTAAGGGTCAGGCGTACCCAACCCTCACAAACGCTTCGTGCTAGGAAATTTCCCGCTGGCGGAACTGCGTTTCGTATAACTGCGCGTATAAGCCGTTTTGATCGATCAGCGCGTCGTGGGTGCCGTGTTCGACGATGCGCCCGCGATCTACGACGAGAATCTGATCCGCTGCGAGAATCGTGCTGAGGCGATGCGCGATCACGATGCTGGTGCGATTCGTCATGATCGTTTCGAGCGCGTCTTGGATCAATGCTTCGCTCTGGCTGTCGAGATGGCTGGTGGCTTCGTCTAGCACCAGCACGCGCGGGTCTTTGAGAATCACGCGGGCGATGGCGAGACGCTGCTTTTCACCACCGCTGAGACGATAACCGCGCTCACCGACAATCGTATCGTAACCGTCAGACAGCTCCATGATGAAGTCGTGGATGTTGGCGGCTTGGGCAGCGGCGATGATCTGCGCGTCAGTGGCGTTGTCACGCGCGTAAAGCAAATTGGTGCGGATGGTGTCGTGAAACAGGTAAGTTTCCTGCGTGACCATGCCCACCTGCGCCGTGAGTGAGTCGAGCGTCAGGTCGCGCAGATCGTGATCGTCGAGCAGGATGCGCCCCTCGGTCGGATCGTACAAGCGGGGGATCAAATAGGTGAGCGTGGTCTTGCCCGCACCGCTAGGCCCCACCAGCGCGACCAACTGTCCCGGCTCGATGACGAACGAAAGCCCATCCAACGCCACATCACGCGCCTGCGACAGCGGCTTAGGTGCAGCTTCGCCGTTCTTGGCGGCGTCCGGTTTGGGTGCTTCGGAACCGGAAAGCACAGCGCGCACATTGTCGATCTGACCATAGCGGCGCACTTCGCTGAGCGCATCGCCGCCGTCATAGCGGAAGGTCACATTTTGAAACTCAAGCCGACCTTGCACGGTGGTCAACGCAAGTGCATTAGGCTTTTCCGCGATTTCCATCGGCAGATCGACAACTTCAAACACGCGCTCAAAGCTGACCATCGACGTAGCGAATTCGACCGGAATATTGATCAGGTATTGCAGCGGCGAATACAAGCCGCCGAGATACGCGCCGAACGCCACCAGTGTGCCGATTTCCCACGTACCATCCATGACCAGCCGACCGCCGCCCCAATAGACCAGTGCGCTGCCGATCACACCGACCAAGCCGAGAATCGCGAAGAACGTGCTGCCCAAAACGGCGCGGCGGATGCCGATGTCGCGCACACGCGAGGCGCGATCCGCAAAGCGGTCAATTTCCATCGTGCGCCGCCCGAACAACTTGACCAGCAGCGCACCGCTGACGTTGAGCGTTTCGGTCATCATCGCGTTCATTTCGGCGTTGATGTCCATCGCACGGCGGGCGATCTCGCGTAAGCGATTGCCAATACCACGCGCGATAAAGATAAAGATTGGAAAGATGAGCAAGCCGAGAATTGTTAAGCGCCATTCGAGCGTCAACATCACGGCAAGCGTGGCGATCACCTGAACGGCGTTGGTCACTGTGCCGATGATCGTGTCGCTGATCGCGCCCTGTGCATTGACGACATCATTATTCAGGCGGCTGATCAATTCGCCGCTGCGCGTGTTGGTGAAGAAACGCAGCGACATGCGTTGTAAATGCGAATAGAGCAAGCGGCGCAAGTCAAAGATCACGCCTTCGCCCACGCCCGCATTCAAGCGACGGATGATCACGCTTAAGCTGCTGCTCAAAATGGGCAGGGTGACCAGCATCAGCACCAGAATGTTCAGGCGCGCGTAATCCTGCATGGGCAGCACGTTGTCGAGTAAATCGCGGATGATCAACGGCTGCACCAAACTAAACGCCGTTTGGATCAAGATCAAGATCAGCAGCACCACCAACAGCGCACGATAAGGACGCGCAAAGCTCAGCACGCGCCCGACTAGACGCCACGACACGCGCGACGGTTTGACATCCGATGAACCGGGATAAGCATAACGCCACATACGATGACCACCTCCACCTCTTGCCACTACGCTAGAACTGTCACTATACGCGGTGCATGGGTGAGCGCGAAACCGTCAATCTGGGTAGGTTTACGAAGCATCGTCTAGCCCTAATGCTTGCAGCAGGCGTGCATAGGTGGGCGAAGCGTCGAAAAAGACGTAGCGCACGGGTGTGACGACAACCTGCGAACCACCAAGCGAACGCAGATATTCGACCGCACGCAGTAAATCGCGGTTCGTCACGGTGATCGTCAGCGTATACCAATGATCATCCGAACCGAAGATCGGCGCGACGGTGGGTCCTTGCAATCCGCGTGTCAGCGGGTTATCCGCGGCGGCACGCGCAATGCGCTCAGGCGCATCGCCGGGGATGTTGACCGTGATCTGCGAATACTGCTTGCCATTCAGCGCGCCGTCGATATATTCGAGCATCATGCGGGCGGCGTTCAACCGATGCGGATAATTGAGCAGGGCAGGGCGGTTGCCGATCAAGCAGGCTTGCGATTCGATGATCACACCGTCGGGGATCGACTTCAGTTGATTTTCGCGCAGCGTAGTTCCCGTTTGCGCCAGATCGATGATGGCGTCGGCATAGCCAATCGTCGGTGCTGCTTCGATAGCGCCTTCAGCATCCACCAGCGTAAAGTGATGAATTCCTTGCTGGTGCAGAAAACGCCGTGATAGATACGTATATTTGGTGGCAATGCGAATGTTGCGCCCGTGTTCCTCACGAAAATCGAGCGCGACTTCGGCAAAGTCGTGCATACTGACCACATCAACCCATGACTCAGGCACGGCGACCAGCAACTTACACTGACCGAAGCGCAAATCAGGATGCACGACGATTAGATCATCATGCGGGTGTTCGCACACGACATCGTAGCCGGTGATGCCTAACTGGGCAGTGCCATCCGCGACTTTGTAAGCGACATCGGTCACGCGCTGGAATAACACATCCAGCCCCGGAATCGACGGGATTGTGCCAACGTATTGGCGCGGATTTGGCTTATCGACGCGCATTCCGCAGTCGTGCAAAAACGACATGGTCGGTTCGGCAATCGCGCCTTTGCTGGGCAGTGCCAGCGTCACGCGGTCAAGACTCATCGTTGTTGGCTCCGTTATTGAGAGAAAAGCGGTCAGCATAATAAGCGAAGCCCACCGCCGGAACAGCGCGCGATCCGCCGACCAAGCGCGTGAGGTCGTCATAGCGACCGCCGCCGCCGACAATGCGTCCATCAGCGGCGCGCAGCTCGAACACCAAGCCGGTATAGTAATCCCAATTGCGCGAGAGCAGCGGGTGCAGCGTCACCGTGATCTGCGGCAGATCGCCATGGTCGAACAATTCGAGCGCTGCTTGCCATTCATTCAGGCTGACCAGCGCCGCCTCGTGCTGCGACTGGATCAGCAAAGCACGCAGCGCGGGGATCACCGTGCTGGCGTCCCCGTGCAGGGCGGCGATCTGCTCCAATAAATCGAGCAGGGCAAGCACTTGCTGCCATTCGGCGGCGCGCTGACGTTTCCGCAGCAGACGCCGCGCAATATCGTGACGGGTGCGCCCGCCCATGGCGCTGCCGCGCTCGGTCGCGTCGAGCAGAACCGCCAGCATTTGCTCGGTGTTGCCCAACGTTTGCTCATCCTGCGGGTGGGCGGCTTGCTCGATTGGCTCAACGCCGAGCAGGGTATGTAACTGCTCGATCACGTAGGCTTTGCCGCGCCCGCCTTCACTCAAGTCAGGCAAGTGATTAAGGATGAAGCGCTGTGTACGCAGGTCAAGCGCGCTGTCAGCAATCACGCGTCGGATCACGCCGATATGCCCGATGTTGATCGTCCAGTGAGCATCGTCGGGTAAACCTGCTGCCGCCAGCATCAGAATTTCGGCGTCGGCGGGCGCGCCGCTTTGCCCGATTAATTCAGCGCCGATGCTGTGTTCTTGTTCCGGCTCGGCGCCGCCCATGCTGTTTTCTGTAAAAACATCACCCGCGAACCACCAACGCACCACAGCATCAGCGTCGTGCAGCATGACATAGGCGCGCGCGGCTGAGGCGGTAAATTCTGGGCGCAGCGCCAGCAGTTTCCCATGATGCGTGAACGTCAGCAGGCGGTTGATCACTTGATCGCCCGCGCGCGTCAAAAATAGCTCGGCGGGTTGAATAAGCGGCAATTCAAGCCGTTGATAACCATAGCGCGTGAAACGGTCGGTCAGGCGCTCATGTAAGCGTTGAACATCCGCCGCGCGTGACATAAAAAGGGGCTGCACGATTGCACTCCACGATGTAAACGGGATGAATGTGTGGCTGATGATAAGCGGGGAAGGGTGGAACTACAATGCTAGAAATGCGTGTGGGGTAGGGGATGTGTTCACAGGGGCGTTCGATTGTGTAACGCCCCTGTGTAGGTAGCTCAAATGTTAACGATACTCGCCGCTGCTGTAGACATGCACCGATAAGCCGGGATTAGCAGGCTCAGCAGGTTCAAACTCGACGGCTGCCCAGTTATAAACCCAACTCGCATCGGTGATCGACATGTTCACGCAGCCGCGACTGTGACGGTAGCCAAAACCATCGTGCCAGTAGGTGCCATGTAAACCGATGTCGCCGTCAAAATACATCGTCCACGGCACTTCTTCGAGATAGTAAAATTCCGGTCGCTCACGCGCGCCGCTCATGATCGTGCGCGGATAGCGAATATACACGTTAAACACGCCCTCATTGGTTGTCCAATCGGGTAAGCCCGACGAGATCAGCGTGGCGAATACAGGTGTTTCGTTCTCGTAAGCGATCAACACCTGCTCATACAGGTCAACGCTGACCCAACGCTCGGTATCAACTTCGGCTGGACGCTCAATCGGCAGCACTTTGGCGACCATGCGCTGATCGATCCACTGATCGACGCCAATCTGATACCAGCGCCAGCCTTCAACTTCAATCGACTCGTAGATGTTGATCAATGTGTAGCGCAGCACCGCGAGATCGCCAGCGGTCGGCTCGGCGCCGGGCGTGCGGCTCGGCACGGTGTTCACTAGCACCCACGCAACGGAATATGGCAGCGGCTCGGCGGGCAGCAGCACACCCGAAAAACGCGACGGGTTGGTGTGGCGCAGATGTTCGGTCAGCACCCACTGTCCGTTGTTGATCTGAGTCCAGTTGTCTTGTTCGCCCTGTGTCGTGACAAAATTGAAGCCAGCATCCAAATTGCTGATGATGTTGCCATTGGGCGCATCATGAATGTTGACACCGTCGATCACGCGCTGATAGCGTCGGTCGTTCAGCAGCGTTTCGTTGGCGGCAAGGCGCGTCACAGCGGGCGCGGGATAGGCGGCGATCAATTCGGCGGAGATGCCGCAATTTGTGCCACATTCGACTTGGGTCGGCTGCGCGTCGGCAGGCAGTGTGGCGCTAAACACCGCGAAAACCAACAGCGCGAAAATCCATCGTGTCAACATATTGTCCCCTCACAATTCTTAAGCACACTATACTCTATTGTGGACGTTTCAAGCCCGAACCGCCCAACGCCAGCACCACGCCAACGGTACGCTAAGCCAATGGTCATGCTGAAGCGGGAATCAAGGGCGCGATTTTACGTTTTGCCGTATACTGAGTGCATGTTCGTTAAAGGCTTTATTTTCACTCAGGAGAGCGCACAATGAAAAGCAGGTTTTATTCGCGGTTTGCCGCGCTGCTGCTGCTGATCAGCATGTTCTCATTGATCCCCTTCGCTCAGGCTGTGCCGAACCAACAAGCACAATTTGCTGTGCCGATTGTAGTGGTCAACACCAGCTTTTTGAATGTTCGCAGCGGTGATGGTCCCCAATACACGGTGATCACGACGATTGTGGGCGGCACGGAATTATCCGTGTTGGGGTCGAATCGCAATCAAGCGTGGTTTTTGGTGACAACGCCCATTGGCGCTGGTTGGGTTGATGCCAATTTCGTTTTGGCGCGGGGCGATTTCCGCAATGTTCCGGTGTTGGATGTGGCGGCGGCGGGCGCAACGGTTGCCTACAGCACGCCGCTGACTATCGGCTTGCCCGTCAGCATTAGCGATACGCCGATTCAAGCGCCGCTGCAAACCAGCTTGAGTGTGACGGGTGCCGAGCGTCTGCGCGCGGTGCTGCAAGTGCTTGCGGTCGATTTACACGCGCAACCGCGTCTCGATTCGGCGCGGCTGATCACGTTGTTCCAAGACAATAGCGCGGATTACGCGATTGTGGGGCGCGCCTTCGATGATCGATATGTCGAATGGGTGGCGATTCAAGTGCCTAATGTTGGTACGGGCTGGATCGAAGCGGCGAAGATCGGCACGCGCTTATCCACCGCGACCTTCAGCGTGGTGGTGGTGCGTGGTGGCAACGCCGATTTGTTCTCGTCGCCAGCGGGTCTACGTCTCGACCTGCCGACGTTGTTTGAGGGACAAGAAGCCTTCTTGATTAACGTTTCTGGCGATGGACGCTTCTATGAAGTGGAACTGGCAAACGGCATCACCGGCTGGCTGCGTGCTGATCAAGTGGCAATTCGCAGCGTGGGCGCTGGTCAAGGCTTAGCGGCAGAGGGCGCGCTGCCTGAGCAGACCGTGGGAACGGGCATCCCGATTCCGCAGCTTGAGGCGGGTTATATCATCGTCAACACCAGCGCACAAAATATCCGTTCGGGACCCGGCGGTCAATATACCGTGGTGACGACAGTCTATGGTGGCACGATCTTCTACCCGATCGGCGTCACGGAAGATGCGGAATGGTATCTGGTGCGGGGCGAATTTGGACAAGGCTGGATTTCCAGCGAATATGTCCTATTTCGCGGAACTTTTAGTAACATTCCTGTGCTTCGCGGTGTATACTAGCGACGAATTCGTTTAATGCACCCGTGAATGAGAGTGAATATGCGTATCGTCTATGTTGAGGACGATCTGACTAATGTTGCGCTGATCGAGCGCATCTGCCAGATGAATATGGATGAATTAACAACCTACGGCGATGCTGAAAGCGCGCTCGCCGCACTTGATTTGGAAACTGCCGACTTGATCCTGATGGACATCGATCTCGGCACGCGCAGCATGAATGGCTTGCAATTGACGCGGATGCTGCGCCAGAAGGGCATCAACGTGCCGATCATCGCCATCACGGCAAATGACATGGTCAGCTATGAAGGCGAGTATATCGATGCTGGTTGCAACGATTTCGTCTTAAAGCCGGTGTCAGTGCCGCGGATGATCAACTTGATCAACGTGTATCGCTAGTCCAAAGCGAATTGTAAGCAGCGCTCGTAGTGAAGAAAAGCAGAGCCGACTCGGTGAGTCGGCTCTGCTTTTGTCTTAAATCCACTTTAGTCTGACGACCACACGCCGCCCACACGATGAAAACCCTGCGCGCCGCGCACAGACGCTATACTGCTGAAAAGAGCTGATCAATTCAAGCCGAAAGAAGCCGTATATGCGCCGCTTGCTAACCCTCATTTTATGTGTTTTCGTCCTCATGATGCCGCTGCACGCTCAAGACGAACCTGTGCCGAGTTTAACAATTGATGACCCGAACGAAATACCTGCGCCCATGCCGTTGATCGACACACACGGCAGCGACATTATGAATATTTTGCTGTTGGGCAGTGACACCGAGAATCCAAATAATTCGGGCAGAACCGATGTGATCATCATTCTGTCGATCAACCGCACGGCGGGCAGCGTGTCGATGATCTCGCTTCCGCGCGATCTGTATGTATACATCCCTGATCACAGTGTGTATCGCATCAACAGCGCATTTGGTTATGGTAATCAAAGCGATGTGGGCGGGGCGGCGCTGCTGATGGCGACGATTCGTTACAACTTAGGCTTGGAGATCGCGCATTACGCGCGCGTTGATTTCGCTGATTTTCGCCAAATTGTTGATGCGCTAGGGGGCGTCGAAATTGCGGTCGATTGCGCGCTCGAAGACTGGCGCTTGACCGCGCCCGATCTCGACCCGAATCACGAAGATAGTTGGGCATTGTTCACACTGCCCGTCGGCGTGCATCAACTGGATGGTGATCTTGCGCTGTGGTATGCACGCAGTCGGCGTGGAACTAGTGATTTCGATCGCGGACGGCGACATCAAGCCTTGATGCGCGCGTTGTTTCAGCGAATGCGGACGTTGAATCTGTTTGAGCAAGCGCCGGAATTGTGGGGGCAAGCGGTCGAAGTCGTCGAAACCGATCTCGACGTGGGCGATATGCTTGGGTTGCTGCCCGTGGCGGCGACGCTTGATCCGAGTCGCTTCGCATCCTATACGCTGCGCCCCAATGTTGAAGTGCGTTCATGGTTATCGCCGGAAGGCTCCAGCGTGCTTGTTCCTAATCGTGAGGCGCTGTCGGCGCTGCTCGAACAAGCGATTCAGCCTCCTGCTGCCCAGCGACTCGCACGGCAGAACATCAGTATCGAACTTGTGAACGCCAGTGGATGGCGCGTGCTGCCGCGCATCGCCGCGGATCGGTTGGCGTGGGAAGGGTTCGTCCCGGTTATCAGCACAGAACCGGCAAGCGCGCGCGAATACACAGTGATCTATGATTACACTGGGCAGACCAAAGGCGCGAGCTTGACCACACTGCAAGCGGCGTTCCGTGTGAGCGATCTAGGCGTCATTGTTGAACCGCAGGCGGATCGCACGGTCGATTATCGCATCGTGTTGGGCAGCAGTTTCACATCCTGCACTTATAATGCGACCAATGCTGCATCGTAATTAATCAAGCACCGGCGCAACGCTGCCATGCGAAAGTTCGATTAGCGCATCGGCAAAAGCATCATACTGGCTGGCGGGCAAGCGAATGCTGAGCGTCACGTTTTCCGCGAAATCTTCAGCCAATGCTTCGGCGTCATGTTCGGGCAGCAAGCGTTTGACGCGCTCATAAAGGGAATAGGGTAGGGCAAGTGAAGCAGTGGCGTAAGCGATCTTAAGTTCGGTCTTGAGTTCCGCCAATACAGTTTTTGCTGACAGTGTGTACGCTTGAACCAAGCCGCCTGTCCCTAATTTTGTGCCGCCGAAATAGCGCGTCACTACAATGATGATGTCGCCAATGTCCGAACCGCGCAGCACTGCCAGCACCGGGGGACCCGATGTGCCGGAAGGCTCGCCATCATCGCTCATGCCTTCGGTCACGGCGCTGCCGAAGCCCGCGCGAAAAGCATAGACATGATGATTAGCTTCCGGCATTTCCGCGCGCACACCAGCTAAAATGGATCGCGCTGCTTCGGGTGTTTCAGCGCGATCCGCAGTGGCAATGAAGCGTGAGTTAGAGACAGGCACAGTCACGCGGCAGCGTTCAGCGGGAATGCGATAGGGTTCACTCATAATCGCATCACGCCGAATCTGGGTTGGTCTGCACGAATACACTGAAAATCGGCGGTTCAATGATCAGCTTTTCCTGCTGCTTGTCATATTGCAGCAAGCGTTTCTGAATCAACATATTCAGCGCTTCCTGCGTTTCATGATTCGTGTTGTAAGGCGCGAGCCGTCCGACAGCCTTCAAAACCGTATGCTCAGCAGCGTTCAAGCCCGCCCAAATGGTTTTACACTCCAAGCGCAGCGCGCGCCGTGCGCCCAGATAACGCGCCATCGCTTCGAGTGTTTCCAATTCGTGATAATCGGTCACTTCTTCGAGCGCGGCATAACCTGCGCGCAGCAAACCGGCATAGCCGCCAGTGGCGCGCAGCAAGAAATGGTTGATCACGTCGGGATACGTGCGCTTGCGTCGTTCCGCCAGTTCACGCAGCATTTTGGTCGCGTCTTTTTCGTTGTAGGGACCCACATAGACCACATTATCAGTGAATAATTCCGAGAACGGCTCGATGCCGAGCGCCGAAATCTGATGCCGTTCGATCAGTGTGGGTAAGGGGGAACGTGTAAAGGTGAGATAGACGATTTGCCGTTTATACAAATCGCGGATGCCGCGCAGGGTTTGGAAGAACTTCACGGGAAGCTGACGCAGCAGCTCGTCAAATTCATCAAACAAGAAAACGAGCTTGTAGCCTTTCCGCAAGAAGAATTGAATTCCCAACTCGAAATAGCGCAGCGCCATATAAGCAAACAGCGGATTCGCGCCATTTTGCAAGTCTTGATAGGTGGCGAAGAATAACTTCGCTTCTTCAGGCGAAAGCATCTCAAATGGGTGAAATGAGATGAACAAGCGGTGCATCATCAGTTCATAACCCGCCCACGTTTGCAAAGGAATATCGGCGTCGGTGGGCAGCGCGCCCAGCATATTGGCGTCAATCGTGATCGGCTTGATCAGGCTTGCCGCTGTTTTATCTTTGAAGTAATGGTGATGCACACGCGGATCGAGCAGGTGTTGAATCAGGTTCGATTTGCCCGCGCTGCCAATGCCCACCAAAGAGGTCGAAGTCGATCCTTCGATTTGCCGGATGACGTATTCGACCTCTTCACGCCTAAAATCGAGTTCATACTGCCGTTGTGCTGCCATGCCGCCGCCTTTCGCGTTGAAGTTTAAGCACCCACATGAGACAATACACGCCTTCCTAGCATGTGAGTACGTAAAGAGCATAAACTATGCCACAAAAACCGTACAAATATTTCGATCTGATCATGGCGTTATTCGTCACCGTGTTGTTGCTGAGCAATTTGATGAGCAGCGCCAAGATCATTGATCTGGGTTTCAGTTTGGGTGCGATCGACTTTGTGTTCGATGCTGGCACCCTAGTGTTTCCGATCTCGTACATCTTTGGTGATATTCTAACCGAAATTTACGGTTATCGGCGTTCGCGTCGTGTCATCTGGACAGGTTTCTTTGCCACCGCGCTCATGGGCTTCTTCATTTGGTTCGCGGGCGTGCTGCCGGGCGAGGCATTTTGGCAGGAAAGCGCAGGGCAGGTCGCCTACGACGCCATTCTGGGCGGGATCAGCGGATTGGTGGTTGCCAGCTTGTCAGCCTACTTTTTGGGCGAGTTCACCAATAGTTATGTGTTGGCGCGCATGAAGGTGCTGATGCAAGGACGCTTTGTGTGGATGCGAACCATTGGCAGTACGTTGGTGGGTCAGGGTGTGGATACGATCACATTTTTCGTGATCGCCACGTTGCTCGGCGTTTTTCCGGTGGAGCTGCTGCTATCGTTGATCGTCACGAATTATCTGTTTAAGGTGGGCATCGAAGTGCTGCTGACGCCGGTCACGCTGCAAGCTATTCGTATCCTCAAAATCGCTGAGGATGAAGACGTGTACGATGTCGAAACCAATTTCTCGCCATTCAAGTTTGACGCTTAGATTTAAATCGCGCGCAGAGACATGACTTGTCAACGACAAGTCATGTCTGAAAATTCGTTTAGTTATTGATAATACACATTATAGTGTCTAAATTTTTGACGTGATTTCAAACGCATTAGAGCTTATCGAGAGATTGCGCTATCGATCGCGCTGAGGTTATAGAATAATGATGTGTGATGTTGTTCCACCCACAGAGGCTTAGAAATACCAGATGATGCGCCTGCCGCTTTTCCCATTAAACACCGTGCTATTTCCGGGAATGCCGATCAGCCTACATATCTTTGAAGAGCGCTACAAGCTGATGATCAGCCGCTGCATTAAGGATCAGCAGCCTTTCGGTGTTGTGCTGATCGAAAGTGGCGCGGAAGTTGAAGGCGCGGGACCTGATGCGAAACCGCACGCTGTGGGTTGCTCGGCGCTCATCACGCGCGTTCAACCTGTTGGCTTCGGGCGCATGAACATCGTCGCTCTAGGTCAGGAACGCTTCATCATCCACACGCTGCATAATGATGAAGCTTACATCACTGCCGATGTCGAACTTCACCCGCTGCCCGTTACCAATGCTGACGCGCTGGCGACTGCAATCGATTATTTGCGCCCGTGGCTCGAGCGCTACCTGCACATCTTGCAAGATGCTGATGATGTCGAGTTCGATCTCGATCAACTGCCGCAAGATGAAACAGCATTGGCTTATCTGGCAGCCTCCCTACTCAAAACATCCATGACGGATAAACAAGCCCTGCTCGAAAGCGTCAACGCCGAGCGGCTGACCTTGGCGCTGCACACGGTCTATCGTAAAGAAGTGACGCTGTTACGCGCCCTGCTCAGGCAGCCCGCCGTTAACGTTGAACTGCCCTTCTCGCTCAATTGAGTAAATCCGCCAACAGCAGCGCGGTCGCTTCCACCACTTGATCGCGTTGTTCCAGGGGCGAAATGGTCGCTTCATTATCCCCTCTCTGTGCGCCGTAATACCCAAACTGCGCGTGATTTCCCCCTGCTATCGCAACGAAGCGGGTATTAGCGGGTAGAATACGTTCCGCTGCAAGGATGCGATCTGCATCGGCGACGCCATCATTTGTCCCGTAAATGGAGACCACGCGCAGCGTTTCGTCGCCGAAAGTGAGGCTATCTTCAGGATAAGCTGCCCACAGCACCAATCCACGCACCTGATTAGGATTATTCGCCGCATAACGAGCTGCCATCGCGCCACCGAGTGAATGTCCACCGATTGCCCATGTCGTAATTTCAGGATAAGCCTCTAACACGGCATTGGCGCTGTCGGGCGCGATCACAGCTAAATTTATTGGCATGGGAACGATCACCACCAGATGTCCACGGGCGGCGAGATCGACCGCGAATGGCGCATAAGCCTGCGGATCAACCAACCCGCCTGGATAAAAAACGAACCCGCTCGGCGGCGTATCCGGTGGACTAAACGTGTACCACTCCCCCACTTCGATCTCGACAGTTCGACCATCGCTCGCACTACCCGTTTCCAGCGCTTGCAGTGCTTCACTGGTGGCAGGCAGCGGTTGTATAAAGACGAAGCCTGCACCCGCCGCAAGGATTAATCCAATGATCACCACTATCAAAACAACACGCACTGAACGCTTCATTGACAACTCCCCTACCCCACGCGATCAACAGTAAGCTATAATTGTAGTGTAGCAACATGAATGGTTTCTCAACAGATATGGAATAAATGCTAATGGCACATGCTGATGCGTGGTTGCACGATCAAGCAGCCCTCACTTTTCAACGCTTATCCGCTTTAGTGCGCGTGGCTGATAATGCCCCTGCCCGCGCCGCACTCGAACGCCTTGAACAGCACTTTGTGACTATTTTCACGAATCTGCATGATGTTTACGGCGAACATTACGATTTCTTCTATCATTTGCTTCAGATTGTGCAAGTCGCGCTCGATGCTGCCGCCGATCGTCCCGACGAACTGCGCGAACTTGACCAGAAACGCATTGCCGCGCCTGACTGGTTTCAAAGCGAGCAAATGATGGGCGGCGTTTGTTACGTCGATCTGTTCGCGGGTAATCTCGCGGGGATTCGTGAGCATATCCCTTATTTTCACGAGCTTGGCTTGACCTATCTGCACTTGATGCCACTGTACCAAGCCCCGCAACCGCATAACGACGGCGGTTATGCCGTCAGCAGCTTTCGTGAAGTGCATCCGCCGCTTGGCACAATGGATGAACTCGCGTCACTGGCGCGTGATCTGCGCGCGAACGGCATCAGCCTCGTGCTAGATTTCGTGTTCAATCACACAGCCGACGAACACGAATGGGCGCAGCGCGCGCTGGCGGGCGAGAAAACTTATCAAGATTATTATTGGATGTTCCCCAACCGCACGCTGCCCGATCAATATGAAGCGAACCTGCGCGAGATTTTCCCCGATCAAGCGCCGGGCAGCTTTACGTGGCGCTCTGAAATCGCGCGTTGGGTCTGGACAACGTTTCATCCGTTTCAGTGGGATTTAAATTACGCCAACCCCGAAGTTTTCGCCGCCATGCTGCGCGAGATGCTGTTTCTCGCTAATCAGGGCGCGGAGGTGCTTCGACTCGATGCTGTGCCGTTCATCTGGAAGGAAGTTGGCACAAATTGCGAGAATCTGCCGCAGGCACACACCATCATCCGCGCGTTTAATGCGCTAATCCGTGTGGCTGCCCCTGCGCTGCTGTTCAAGTCGGAAGCGATTGTGCATCCGCGCGATGTGCGAAGTTATATCGGCGCTGATAAATGCCAAATTTCCTACAATCCGATCATGATGGTGGCGTTATGGGATGCGTTGGCGACGCGGGAAACGCACTTTTTCGCCCATGCCATGAATAAACAGTTTGCGCTGGATGCAGGCAGTTCGTGGGTCAATTATTTGCGTTCGCACGACGACATTGGTTGGGGTTTTGCCGATGAAGATGCTGCCGAATTGGGCATCAACGGGTTTGACCATCGACGCTTCCTTAACAGCTTTTACACCGGAACATTCCCCGGCAGCTTTGCCACTGGTCTGCCATTCAATTTCAACCCTCGCACGCTCGATATGCGCATCTCCGGCACGATGGCATCCTTAGCCGGCTTGGAACAAGCCGAGTCAAGTGGCGACAACTTGCTGATCGAGTTGGCGGTGCGGCGCTTACTGCTACTGTATAGCGTAGTGTTGAGCGCGGGCGGCATTCCGCTGATTTATCTGGGTGATGAAGTCGGCACGTCGAACGATTACAGCTATGTCGATGATCCGGCGAAAGCCGATGACAGTCGGTGGGCGCATCGTCCACCGCGCAGCTTACCGCGTTATGCGCAGCGCAATGATGCTGCAACATCCGCTGGGCGCATTTTTCAGGGCTTACAGTCGATGATTCAGGCGCGTCAGCGTACGACGGCGTTTCGTGCTGGCATGACGCACTTTTATGCGCTAGATAATCGGCATGTTCTCGCCTTCACCCGCCATGAGCGCGTGCTGGTGTTGGCAAATTTTTCCGAGCATTCGCAGCAGGTCAATATCAACGGAATCATGAGCGCCACACCCCTGATCGATTTGCTGACGGAAACACAATTCGTTAGCGATGCGCTTGTGACAATGATGCCGTATCAAACGCTCTGGTTGACGCCGGATGCTTAACCCCGATGCAGCAGGTAGAGGCACGGATGCAAGCCGCGCAGCACAATTTGCTGACGTGTATGCAACCGCCAATGTGGATGATCGCGCAGTAAGCGATCCATCAGCTTGATCTCGTGAGTGATGCAGGCAAAGCGCGCGTTGGGTGTAGCGACGCGCGCGGCTTCGTTCAACCATGCGGGATACAAAGCAGTGTTCTCGACATGAGAGCCGACCCGCTGCCCAAAAGGTAAATCCGCCAGCAGCACATCGAACGTATTGGCGGCGCACGGCAGCGCGCGGACATCGGCGTGCAACTGGCGGATCGTTATTGCGCCACTGGCAGTGATATTGGCGCGCGCTAAGTCCAGCGCTCGCGCATCGTGATCGACGCCTACCAGCAGCGCCGCGGGCTTGGCTGCGCGTTCGATCAACAGTGTGCCGGAACCGCTGCCCATGTTTAGCACACGATCCGCAGGGCTTGGCTGCGTGAGGTCGATCAGCGCTTGGGCGACGGTTGCATTCAGCGCGCCTTCCATATCGCGCACGCGCCATGCACGGGTGGCTAATGGGCGCGGAGTCAAACGGATCAAAACTTCCCACCCGCTGCGATCGAATGTCGGGCGGATGCGAATCCACAAGTCGCCGCCTGACTCATCAGAGATCAGCCCCAATGCTGCGCTTAGCTCATGCTTGAGTCGCATCATCATGGGTGAATCGGCGCCAGCAGCAGCGAGATACAATGTGCGAAAGTCAGCGCGCGCCGCAACTGCGCTAATGCTGCCTGTCAAACGGCGGAAATGCTCATCGCCCAGCAGCGCGCGTGGTCGGCTAACGGCGAAGCGCTCGACGGCATTCACTGCCTGCGCCATTTGCAACGTCTGAAAGCGATCCGCCGATGGCGCGCTAATTTCGATCTCCCCCTGCCCCAAACGCAGGATTTTCGCCTGCGGGATCAGCCGTTCGATCTCGTGTTGAGCATGGCTTTCAATGCCGATCACCGTTTCTACGATGAATATTGCGCTCGGCTTACCCGAGTTGGTCTTGGGTTTTTTCACGGTGAATGTCTGCTAAGGTTGATGGATCGATTAAACCATGCGCGGCGGCGTGCTGCGCGGCGACAACGGTATCCGGCACTAGCAGCATATCGACATGCGCGTGGGCGGCGGTGTCGATGTACGCTTGCATCGATTCGTCGTTGCGACGCCGCACATCCCGGATATACACTGCTGCCACGCGCTGACCATGCCGCCGCACCACCTCAGCATAAATCGCCGGATCATGTTCGCCACTGTCACCGATAAGCACGAAACGCAAATGGGGATAGAGCGCCAAGAGCGTTTCAATTGCCCCTAGCTTATGGTCGAAACCCGTTTTGCTCAGCAATTTTTGGGGCGAAATACCGATGTCGGTCATGAACAAAGGGCCGCGCGGGATGCCGCGAATCTCGAAAAAGTGCGTCAGCAGGTCATAGAGATGCCACGGGCTGTTGGAGACATAGAAGATCGGGTTTTCGCTATTCTTTCCTTGCAACGCCTTGTAAAATTCCGCGACACCCGCGAATGGCAGACGTGTGTGCGCATTCATGAAGAAGGTGTTGCGAATCAGGCGCAGCAGGTTTAAGACTTCGGATTGCAGCACCGTGTCGTCAATGTCGCTGATCACGGCGAACTGTGCTTGCTCCGATGGAATCAAAACTTGGGTACTGGCGGAGGTGTCGTGGTAATCCGGCGCGTGCAGCGCCAATGTATGCCAATTAGCGTTGCGATCCAGTTCAAGCGCAGAGTCAAGCTCCAAACTGAGCTTGAAATAGCCTTTGTCATCGGCGTGCGTATAGGCGTTGGTGTCCTGCAAGGCGCCCACCACGCGCACATACGGAAGTTCATGGCTGTTGAAGCGCTTAAGCGTGTTAATGATGTTGCGCCACGCGCTATCGGTATCCAGCGCCAGCGGCACATTATAGCGACGATGCACTCGCCCGCGCACATGAACGCCCTGCGCCGTGCCATAGCCAAGATATGGTATGATTTGAGCGCTGTCATCATAACCGATGAGAACAGCGTGCAAATCATGTAAGCGTCGTTGCGCGTCAGTTAAATAACGCGATTTACGCAGCATAAGCATCCTTTCGTTCGTCCACCACCTGCCAGTATAGCAAAATGTTGAGGGTTCACTGTTATGAGTTCGCTGCCAGAATTTCAACGTAAACCGCGCGCTTACGCCGAGCATTTCATTCGCAATGTGCTGACCGGGCATCAAGTGGCAAAAAGCACGCTGCTGGCGCTGCAAGAACAACCCGGAGGTTATTATCGCGCTGTGTTTTCACCTCTATACTTTGCGCTGGCTGAAGATGAAATGGAGCCGTCAAAATCACAGTGGAGCAGCCTCAAGAAGAAGCTCAAGCGGCATAATAAAGCGGCGTTCGTGCTGAAAGAACACGGCAAAACGGAAAGCACTGACGGCGAACCAGCCTACTACATTCTGTTTGGGTTTTTAGAGCAAGACAAATAAAAATGGCTTTGGTGAGGATGTCTTCACCAAAGCCACCATGCCCCATAGGGGAATCGAACCCCTGTCTTAGCCTTGAGAGGGCTACGTCCTGGACCGCTAGACGAATGGGGCTAACGGTGCAAAAAGTGTAGCATGTGCCGCTGTGTGGGTCAAGCCCTGCTCATGCGGTGCGAACAGGGGCAAACTAGTAATCCGCCGCCCCTGCATCGCCCACGCTTAAAACGCGGCTAACACAATCGAAGCATTTTGACCGCCCAAGCCGAAGCTGTTCGACAGCACATAGCGCAGATTCTTGAAATCGCGCGCGCTGTTCGGCACATAATCGAGATCACAGTCGGGATCAGGCGTTTCGTAGTTGATCGTCGGGTGCAGCACGCCTTCGACCAAGCTCATCACACAGGCAATGATCTCAATTGCGCCGGACGCGCCCAGTGCGTGACCCAACATGCTCTTGGTCGAACTGATCGCGAGATTGTAGGCGTGTTCGCCGAAAATCTTCTTGATCGCTAAAGTTTCCATTGCGTCGTTGGATTGCGTCGAGGTGCCGTGCGCGTTGATGTACTGCACATCTTCCGGATTGATGTGCGCGTCAGCCAGCGCCCACTTCATCGAGCGCACCGCACCGCTGGCGGTCGGATCGAGCGCCGCGACATGGAAAGCATCCGACGACGCGCCGTGACCGAGAATCTCGGCATAGATGCGCGCGCCACGTTTGATTGCGTGTGCGAGACTTTCGATGGTCAGCACGGCTGCGCCTTCACTGAACACAAAGCCATTACGATTTTTGTCGAACGGTCGGCTGGCGGCTGCGGGATTATCGTTATAACCTGTTGCCAGCGCGTCCATGGCTTCAAAAGCCGCGAGCGCATAATCTTGCAGCACGGCTTCGACCCCGCCTGTGACCGCCATATCGGCGCGCCCACTGCGGATCATCTCGGCGGCTTCACCGACCGACTGTGTACCCGCCGCGCACGCGGTTGAAGGCGACAGCAGCGGACCCAAACCACGAACGAAACGGCTGACATAATGCCCTGGCATATTCGGCAGCGCATTGATCAGCGTCAGCGGGTTCGGCTTACGATAACCCGATGTTTTGTACTTGTAGGTGTTTTGCTCCGCCATTTCGTGCGCGCCCAGCGTTGTACCAAGCACCACCGCCACGCGCTCACCTTCGACTTCGATCATGTCTGGCGTTAGCCCCGCATCGGCAATAGCGAGCTGCGCTGCCGCCACTGCCAGATGCGACGCGCGCCCCATGCGCCGCGCTTCTTTGTGTTCGATGTACTTGGTTGGCTCGAAACCGCGCACTTCGCCGCCAATCTTGACCGGCACATGTTCGACATTGATCGTCTCGATGCGGCGAATGCCTGATTGTCCGGCTTTCAGGCTATCCCACATAATTTTCACATCTTCGCCCAGTGCTGTGACTGCCCCCATGCCCGTGATGACCACGCGCGGGCGTCCATTACGCAGTAAATCCATCGTGTGTGCGACAGCAAATCAAACGATTGCTGTCAACCTCCTCTCTAACAGTAGTTAATTCAAGCCTGCGCGAATAGCGGCGATGATCTCGCCGCTGACAGCTTTACGCGCCTGATTAATCGCGTTTTTGATCGCTTTTTCGTTGGAGCGACCATGTCCGATAATGACAACACCGTTGACGCCTAAAAGAGGCGCGCCGCCTACCTCTGCCGGATCAACTTGTTCATACATGCGCTTGAAGGCTGGACGCGCCAGCAGACCGCCCAACTTGGTGCGCGTCGTCCGCATGATTTCATCGCGCAAGAACTTGCCCATTTCGCTGGTAGCCGCTTCCAGCGATTTAATTGTGATATTGCCGACGAAACCATCCGCCACCACGACATCGACGCCGCCGCGCAGCATATCTTTCGGCTCGACATTCCCCACAAAGTTGATCATGGGCATCGCCGCGATCAGATCGGCGGCTGCGCGCACCAATTCGCTGCCTTTGCCTTCTTCCTCACCATTGGAGAGGATGCCCACGCGCGGACGCGCTAAGTTCAGCGAGTGCTGCGCGAATACATGCCCCATGAGCGCGAACTGTGCCAACCAATCCGGCTTGGAGTCGGCATTCGCGCCTGCATCCAACAGGATCACGGGGGTCTCACGCAGGCGAAACATGGCGCTCAATGCTGGACGTTTGACTCCCGGAATACGGCGCAGTGTGTTGAGCGTTGCGATGGTTAAAGCCGCGCCTGTGTTGCCAGCGGTCACGAAGGCGTCCGCCTGACCGTCACGCACCAGATTCATACCAACGTGCATGGATGAGTTCGGTTTCGCCTTGCCGACTGCGCCCGGCTTGTCGTCCATCGTGATGATCTCGCTGGCGTGAACGATGCTGATCTTCAAGCCGCTGGTTTGGTGCTTGGCTAACTCCGTTTGAACGATTGTTTGATCGCCCACCAGAATGATTTCGACATCCGCATATTCACGCGCGGCGATCACCGCACCGGCGACATCGGGAACAGGATACGCATCACTGCCCATAGCATCGACGACGATTCGCATCAGGCGTAGTCCTTAAGCAGCTAAATCTGAGTGTTAAATTGTGGCATATCGTACAAAAACGCGCCCAAACTGAAAAGGATTGACATGCGCTTGCGCGAGAGTATAATCGAGACATTAAGTTGCGCCCCGGTGGCGGAATGGCATACGCGGCAGGTTGAGGGCCTGTGTCCTTAGGACGTGGAGGTTCGAGTCCTCTCCGGGGCATTTCTGGAAAGACCCACTCTAACAGTGGGTTTTTTGTTGCGTGGGCGCATCGCTTCGATGTACACTGCAAGGAAGCGCGGTGAACAGCCGGGAGATGCTCGTCCAATGAATGATGAAACGCAAAATAACCTGCAACAAGTGTATACACTCATTGAAACCGGCGATCTAGACGCTGCGCGAGCAGTGTTGATGCCGCTTTTGGAACGCGATCCAGATAACCCTGACATGTGGTGGTTGTACGCCCACGCTGTCAGCGATCCTGTCGAAGCTGCGCGCGCGCTGGAAAATGTCGTGCGTGTCGCTCCTGATTATCCCGGCGCGGCGTCGCTTTTGGCGGCGGCGCGTCAACAAGTCGATGAACAAATGCTGTCACGCCCGTCGATCAAGCCGTTGACGCCATCTATGCCAGTTGCGCCACCGCCTGAACTGCCCGAAATATACGAAACAGCAGCCAGCACGCCCGAACCGGTCTATCCACCGATTGCCGCCCTCGATGCTGAACCTGAACCCCCGGTGTTTGGTCAACTTGAGGCAGAACCAGACGAACCGCAAGAGCAGCGCAGTTTGATTGCGCCGCTGTTGGCAGCCATCGTGATTGTCGCGTTGATCATCGTTGCGGTGATTGCGCTCACGCAGCCGGGCGATCAACCCGTTGAACCAACCGCAGTCAGTCAAGTGGCGACTACTGAAGCGACGCTGCCCGCCGTGGTTGCAACCGTTGAAGTCACTGAAGCAGTGGCTGAAATGACGGCTGAAGCTGCCGCCGCAACTGATGAGCCGGAAAGCACGCCCGAAGTTGAAGTGTCGGCAACGCTGGAAGTGATCGCGGAGATTACACCGGAAGCCACCACTGAAGCCACGCCCGAAGCTGAGATGATCGATGATGCGCTGGCTGAAGCATTAGCGCCCTTCACGCTGGCGGACGCGGGCGTCGAGACGGTCGAAACCGCGCTCGGCGATACCGTGATCGCGTCGGTTTGTGCGACGCCGGGGCGCGAAGTGCGGCAGCTATCGGCGCAGGTGATGAATGCGCTGGCATCGGTCAACGATGAATTGGAAGGCGACGCGCTCGGCGTCCGCTTCATCCATTGCGCGGGCGATGGCGCTGATTTGCTCGTGATTGGCGCGCCGTTGGATGATGCCCGCGCCTATGCCGATGGCGAACTCACCGATGCCGAATTTTCACAGCGCTGGCAGCCGATTCAGTTGTGAATTGGTTTTAGGTTGATGAATGGGTAGGTGGATGGTGAAGGTTGTGCCTTCCCCTACCCTGCTGGTCACATTGATGCTGCCGTTATGCCCTTGCACCACGCTGTAACAGACGAACAAGCCGATCCCCGTGCCATTCGGTTTGGTGGAGAAAAACGGATCGAAAACATGATCGATCACGTCAGGTTCGATGCCGACCCCGTTATCGTGAAACGCGATCACGATGTCATCGCCAGCAACATGCCCACTGATAGTCAAATGTCCGCCGCCGAGCATCGCGGCTTGGGCATTCAGCGCTAAATTCATGAACACGGCTTCAAGTTGATATTTGCTGCCATAAATCGACGGCAGCGCTTGATAATCTTGCGTGACGGTGATGCGTTCATGTTCGAGAAATTTACGGTTGAGGGCGATAATGTTATCAATGATGTTCGCCACATCAAGGAGTCCCATTTCCACGCCCGAACGCGCGAAATCGAGTAAATTACGCACGATGCGGCGGATGCGCTCAACATGCTCTTGAATCATCTCGATCTCGTGGAAATCGATCTGCGCCTGTGACTCGCGCAGTGTGTCGATCAAGCTTTCCAGCAGCAGACCAATCGGCATCAGCGGATTATTGATCTCGTGGGCAATGCTTGCCGCAAGTTGTCCGATGGACGCCAATTTTTCCGAACGGATCAATAACTTTTGCGCCGCTTCGAGTTCAGCGGTACGTTCGTTGACCATTTCCTCAAGCGAAGTCGCATACTGTGCCTGCACTTCGTAAAGCTGGGCGTTGCGCAGTGCCAGTGCCGCTTGATGCGCGACCCCCTCAATCAACGGGATATGACTCAGGTTGAAGCTGTCCGCATCGGTGCTGAAGATCGTCAGCACGCCGAGCAGATCATCACCGTGCATCAAGATCGCGGATAAACAACGCTCAAAGTCGTTGAAAGTTAGCTCGTCGTTGGCGCTGATCGTGGTGCGGCGTTGAGTCAATTCGTGTAATGTGGTGATCGTCGTGATGGGCGACGGAATCGGCAGCAACTGGCGATCGAGCGCACGCAGCAGCTTCACCTCGCGCGTATCACCCAACAGATACAACGCGCCCGCCTCGCCGGGCAGCAGGTCGAGCGCCAGTTCAATCACCAGATCAAGCACTTCATACACGGAAAGCTGCTGACTCAAGCGTTCGCTGGCTTGCAGAAGCGCTTCAAGCTGGTGTGTGCGCCGCTGAAGCGCTTCTTCGAGTTTGCGCGACTTAATTTTGCTGGCAGCACGCACGAGTAACTCTTGGGGTGCAAACGGCTTAAACAGGTAATCATCCGCACCCAGATCAAGCCCCAGCGCCACATCGGATGGTTGGCGCGCGTTCGCTGTCACCAAAATCGTCGGGATGTGCAGCGTGCGCTCATCAGCGCGCAGTTGGCGCAGCACCTCAAACCCGTTCATGACGGGCATCAGAATGTCGAGCAGAATCAAGTCCGGGTGCAGCGCGCGCGCCTGCTCCAATGCTTCTAATCCATTGTTGACCCGCTCGACGCGATAGCCTTCGCGCTCGAAAATATGTTGCAGCATGATCGTGGTATTGATCTCATCATCTGCAACCAAAACCAGTGGCGGCGTTTGGGGTTCGTTCAAGCGGTTCACGGGTTTATACTCGCTTATGATCGGTTTTAAGGCTACAATTTTCGTCTCTATGATCGATCATACTCGTCAAATTGAGCTGAATGCAATTAACATGACCAGAAACTTCACGCGATCTATTCTGACCGGCATCGTGATCGGCATTGGTTTGGCGGCGGTGTTTACGGCAGGGTTTGTCGCGCGTGATTATATCGGCGGGGTCGGCGGCGCTGCTTCGGCGCAAAGCGCTGAAGATTACCCGCTGCTGCGCGAAGTGCAGGGCTTACTTGATCGGCACTTTTTACGCGACCAGCCAAGTTATGAACAACGTCAGTATGGCGCGATTCGCGGGATGCTCTCCACGCTGGATGATCGCTTCACCTTCTTCATCGATCCGCCTGTTGCCGCCAGTGAGTCGGATGCGTTGGCTGGCACTTACGGCGGGATCGGCGTGCAGGTCACGCGGCGCGAGAATGGCGATGTGCTGCTCTTTCCGTTTGACGACAGTCCGGCGCAGCTTGCGGGTATTAATGAGGGCGCGGTATTGCTTGCAGTTAATGGCACGCCGTTAGCCGCTGATCTAAACCAAGATAATATCGACCAACTGCTGCGCGGCGAAGTGCGCGCGGGCAACGGCGTTGAAGTGACGATTACACAGGTCAACGGCGACACAGCCTCGCTGTTCATCGAGTTCGATGTGATCAATGTGCCGTCGGTGGTGTGGCGCGTGCTTGATGATCAGCCGTTTGTCGTCGGTTATCTGCAAGTCTTGAGCTTTACCGGACGCACGCCCGACGAACTGACCACCGCGCTGACCGAACTGCGCGCACAAAATGTCGCGGGCGTAATTCTCGATTTGCGCGACAATCGCGGCGGGTTGCTGACCGAGTCGATCACAGTTGCGGACGAGTTTGTCGATGACGGCGTGCTGGTCTATGAGGTGAAAGTTGATGGCGAGCGCGCTTTTGAAGGTCAAGCCGGCGGCTTAATGATCGACCTGCCGATTGTGGTGCTGGTCAATCAGAACACCGCCAGCGGCGCGGAATTGGTCGCAGGCGTGATCCGTGATGCCGAGCGCGGAATTCTGATCGGGCAGACCACCTACGGCAAAGGCACAGTCCAGCAGATTTTCCCGCTGTCGGATCGCTCGTCGCTGCACGTCACATCGGCGGAATGGCTGACGACCGCCCGCACGCCGCTGGAGCGCGTTGGCTTGACACCCGACATCGCCATGATCCCCGATCCCGACGGGCGCGATGTTGAGCTTGCCGAAGCACTGCGTTATTTTGAGCGTCAATTTGAAAGTCAATGAACTATGAGCGAAGGCATTAAGATCATCACGCGCAACCGTAAGGCGGCGCATGATTATTCACTAGAGCGTAAGTTTGAAGCGGGCGTTGTGCTGCTCGGCGCTGAGATTAAATCGGTGCGCCAAAACCGCATCAACTTGCAGGATGGCTACGTCGAAGAACGCGATGGCGAATTATGGCTGCTGAATGTCAACATCACACCCTATAACCAAGCCGGAACCTATGGCGCGTTCGAGCCGATGCGCCCGCGTAAGTTGCTGCTGCACAAGCGCGAAATCGCGCAGATTATCAGCCAACTGCGCGAGCGTGGCTATACCGTCGTGCCAACCAGCGTCTACCTCAAAGGTGGGCGCGCCAAGATCGAGATCGCGCTGGCGAAAGGTAAGCGTCAATATGATAAGCGCGCTGACCTTGCCAAGCGCGACAGCGACCGTCAGATCAGTCAGGCGCTTAAGGAACGCGCACGCGAATGAGCTTGCCCACCTCGATTCGCGTGATCAACGCGCTGCCTGAGGTTGAGAAGATCGCGGCTTATCGCACGCTGCTGCCTGATTGGGTGCTGACAATGTTCGACATCGATCCGCTCACGCTAACGGCTGCGAGGCAGCGCGTTGTCCAGTTTCGCTTTCCTGAAGGCAGTCGCGCGTTGGAAGTGAGCGTGTATCAGCGCGCGGGGGATCGTGATCCGCTGTTGTATTTGCACATGGCAGACACCTTCAACAATCAAGTGCAAGTGTTGTTCGCTGCTGTGAACGACCCGACGGCGCCACGTTTTGACATTGACATCGACGAACACGGCAGCAGCACGCAGTATGGCACGTTGAAGCGCAATCTGCCTGCGGAATTAGCCGCTCTGCGCGCGGGGTTAGCGCCGGGACAAGTGCGTGCGGGGCTGCGCGTGTTTCGCCAGCTTGTGCCGGTGTTTGAGGCATTCGTCAGTCAGATGCAGCACGATCTATTTTTGATCGAGCCGCAGTCGTACCACAATGCGATCAGTTTCGAGCGCTACGGGTTCAACTACGTGCGCGGTAAACAAGATATGGCGCGCATCCATGCCGAATTTCAGCCCGATGGCGCGCTGCATCAACAATTGACTCCGGCTAACCCGTTTCGCCCGCTTGATGCGTGGCTTTCGGTGCGCGGGCGCTCGTGGGCGATCCATGATGGCATACTCGGACTTCCGTTCACAAACGTGCAAATGGTCAAGCGGATCGGCATTGATGCCGGTGTGAATACCTTCCCCAACAGCGTATGGTGAAAGCGCTTATTCGGCAGACCGATGTCAAACGCGCGCTGCAACTGCTTGCGCCTAGCGCCAGCCCGCCGCCGGATGTGAGCGCGCTGGCACAGTTGACGCTGGTCACGTTGATCAGCGCATCACCGCACATGCCGCGCATCGATCCCGCTGATCCGCTGTATGTGACCTACCCTATCAGTCAAATTTTGAGCGATCTGATCAGCACGCAGTTTGCGGATCATTGGCACAGACTGGAACAGTCCGTGATCGCGCATAATGCGCCGCTGAGCGTGTGTCAAGCATTGCTTAAGCACGCAGGTCAGCTTAACAACCGCAATCTCATCGCGTGGACTGTGCTGTATATGCGCTATATTCGCAGCGAGCTTGGGCTTTCGGTAGCGGCTATGGCTGACTTGCTCGTTACGTCTCCACGCAACTTCAGTCGCTATGAAAATGAGGGCATTGAACTGCTGACCAGTGCGCTGATCGACGCCGAAACTCAAGCCCGTCGAACAGAACATCGACAGGTGTTGCGCGGGCGCTTACCCGGCACAGCCCCAGTCAATTTGGTTGGGCGTCCTGACTTGCTCGATCACATTGACGCGCTGTTTAAGCAGATCATGCCGCGCCATATTTTGCTCTCTGGCGCGGTGGGTGTGGGCAAAAGCGCATTGGCTGAACACAGCGCGCAGCGCTTGATTGCACGTGATCAGCTTGAGGCATTGGTATGGGTGTCGCGCCCACAGTCGGCAGACGAAGCGCGGGCGACGATTGAAGCCGAATTGGTGCATGAAGGTTATGATCTCAAGTGGTTTACGCAGCGCTATCCCACGTTGATCGTGCTGGATGGAATCGACGCGATGATCGACGATCCCGCACTGCCTGCTTTGCTGCATGACTTGGCAAGCGCGTATGTGCTGCTGACCAGCACCTATTATCAGCAAATTGTCAAAACGCATGTGCCAATTCCCCTGTTGGATGAAACCGCTGCGTCATCATTATTCATGCAAATTGTACGCCAGCACCACGCCGAAGATGCTGATCTCTGGGCTGAGTTGACGCCGATCATTTATGAGCAGACGGAAGGCAACCCGCTTGCTATCGAGATCGCCGCCAGTTGGTGGAATTTTGAAGATTGGGGATCGCTGACGCAGCGCGTTGGCGGCGCTTTGTTCGAGCGCTTGCTGCCGCTGATCAGCGCGGAAACCTTGTTCGCGTGGTGTGTGCTGGCGCTTGCTCCCTCGGAAATCACATCGATCACCACGCTGACCACGCTCTATGCCCCTGATGTGACGCTTGACGGCTGTAATCAATTGCTGCGTTGGCATCTCGCCAAACTGCGCGGCGATCATCATTATCTGCTCAACGACACGGCGCGCGCCTTCATCGAAAGCGCTTATAGGCAGCACCCGTCCATCGTGACTACGCTTGAACATCTGATCGTGCAGCTTGACGCTATCAGCGCCACGCCCGCCGACTATTTAATCATCGAGCAGTGTTTAACGCGCGGCTTTCCCCCGCTTGATTACGGTCTGCGCGAACGTTGGGCGGCTGTATGTTGGGAAACCGGCATCAAACGCGGACGTTGGTCGCGCTGGCGCTTCATTCTGGAGCGCATCTACGCTGATCGCGCATCCATGCCGCCGACCATGCAGTTCGCCTACGGTGTATGTCTGCGCCGCAGTGGTGAATGGGACGAAGCGCAGCGCGTCTTGCGTGAGATTTTAGCGCTACATCACGCGGATCGCGCCATCAACGCGCGCGTCCTGCTTGAGTTGAGCATCATCGCCCGTAATCGGGGCGAATTTACGCGCGCGCTCGACCTCATTAAGAAAGCCTATGGATTTAACGCGCACGAACATGATGCCCAACTCAACGATGCGCTCAGCGTGAATGCGGCACAAACCCATCTCGAAATGGATGAGCCGCAACATGTGTTAGATCTGCTCAAGCAAGCTCCGGAAACAACGCAGGTATTAGCACTGCGCGCCGAAGCGTTGCTGCGTTTAGAGCAGTATGCCAACAGTCGCACGCTTGCCAACCATGCCCGCGCATTGATTGACGATGCGCCGCCGCTGGAAGCCGCGCTTTACGTCACGATTGCGCGCGCCTTCATCGCTGAGGCGCACTGGGAGAATGCCTACCGCTATCTGAGTCTGGCGATCACCCTGTTCGAGCAGCTTGGAGACGAATATGCGCTGGCACGCGCGCAGGCGAATCTGGCGTTGGTACTGGCGCATGAAGGTGAAGTTAAGCAAGCACTGGCGCTGCTTGAGCGCGTCGAGCAAATTCAAATGAGTTTGGGCGATCAACACGGACTATATGCCACGCGCCATAATTTCGCGAAGATACGCGAACAATTTGCGCTTTAAAGCGCGGTCGAGTTGCTTTATAATCAACCTAGACGCGCCTATAGCTCAGTGGATAGAGCATTGGTCTTCGGAACCAAGTGTCGGGGGTTCGAATCCCTCTAGGCGCACACGCTATAGCTCCATGTGCTTCATCCCCTGACACCATCCGCTTGGCTCATTATGCGCGCACGCCTGACCAAGTGTGCGACTTTTCGCTATAATACAGATCACGTTAAAGCAATTTCGAGTTTGCCTTATGAAAAAAGATGTTCAGGTAATCGGCGGCGGGTTAGCGGGTTCAGAGGCGGCTTGGCAGCTTGCCGAACGCGGCTATCACGTCACGCTGTTTGAGATGCGTCCCCGCAAGACGACGGGCGCGCACGCCACCGACCGCTTAGCCGAATTAGTGTGTAGTAATTCGTTTGGCTCGAAACTGCCCGACCGCGCATCGGGCTTGCTTAAAACTGAGTTGGACATGCTGCGCTCGCTGCTGCTGGCGTGTGCTGAACGCGCGGCGGTTCCGGCGGGCGGCGCGCTGGCGGTTGACCGGGACCTGTTCGCGCAGTTGGTGTCCGACGCGATCACGCAGCATCCGAACATCAAGCTGGTTCGTGAAGAAGTAACGCAGCTCACGGATGCGCCGACGATCATCGCCACGGGCCCGCTGACATCGCCCACGCTGGCGCTCGACATCGCTCGCCTGACCGGGCAGGAATATCTGTATTTCTACGATGCACTCGCGCCTATCGTCGCGGCTGACAGCATCAACATGGAGATTGCTTTCCGCGCTAGTCGTTACGGGCGCGGTGATGAAGATGAAGGCGATTACATCAACTGCCCGCTGAACAAAGAGGAATACGAGCGCTTTGTCAACGCGGTGATCAACGCTGAACGTGCCGAACTACGGGATTTTGAAACTGAGGACAATCAGTTTTTTGAGGGCTGCCTGCCGATTGAGCAGATCGCCACGCGCGGTTTCGACTCGTTGGCGTTTGGACCCATGCGTCCGGTTGGATTGACCGATCCGCGCACCGGACGCCGCCCCTACGCGGTTGTGCAACTGCGGCAGGATAATGTCGCGGGAACGCTGTATAACTTGGTTGGCTTTCAAACCAACATCCGTTGGGGTGAACAAGAAGCGGTCTTGCGTTTGATCCCCGGTTTGGAACATGCCGAGTTCGTTCGTATGGGGCAGATGCACCGCAATACTTTCATCAACTCGCCTACCCTGCTGCATCCCACGCTGGCATTTAAGGGACGCACCGATCTATTCTTCGCTGGTCAGATCACGGGTGTTGAAGGCTATATGGGCAACGTAGCGACAGGTTTAGTTGCGGCGCTCAACTTAGCGCGCACACTTAACGGTCAACCGACGTGGACACTGCCGAACGTGATGATGTTGGGCGCGCTGTGCCATTACGTTACTCATGCCGAAGCCAAGCACTTCCAACCGATGAAAGCCAATTTCGGCATTCTGCCCGAACTACCCGACCGCGTGAAAGATAAGCACGCGCGTTATGGCGCCTATGTCGAGCGCGCCTTGACTGCACTGCGTGCCGAGATCGTCGCGCTCGATGATCCGTATCTGCACAGCCAACCTGAATCGGAGAAACTCCTTTGAAGCCTAAAATCCTTGCTCTACTCATCATCCTGTTGACGACTGTTGTTTCCGCGCAGGATGTGCCGCAAGAAGCCTTATTCGATGGTGAACGCGCGTTGCAGCATGTCGCGGATCATGTCGGCGTCGGACCCCGCCCAACGGCAACGCTCGGCAGTATTCAGGCGGGCAACATCATTTTGGCGCATCTCGAAACGCACGGATGGCGCACCGCTGAAGATTGGCACGTGATCGGCTTCGGGAGTCGCGCGAACTTGAGTGCTGCCGCGCAGCAAACGCTTGAAGTGTGGAATCCGGATGATATTGGGTCGCTCTTTCAAGATCGCTATGCTGAAGCCGATGAAACGATCCAGTTCGACCCGCTGATCATCGGTGTGCGGAATCTGGTTGCCTCGTTAGGCGAAGCGGGCGACGGTGGCGGCACGATCATCATCGGCGCGCATTACGATTCGCGCATTTTGTCCGATAAAGATCGCAATCCTGAGAATCGCCTGCTGCCGATGCCGGGCGCGAATGATGGCGGCAGCGGCGTGGGTGTTCTGCTTGAATTAGCGCGCGTGATCAGCGAGCATTACACGCCGACGCGCGAGATTCGCTTGGTCTTTTTCGACGCGGAAGATAACGGGCGCATCGAACCATGGACGCAGATACTGCCGAGCGCCAGCGGCTACATCATCGGTTCGACGCTGTACGCCAGTCGACTTGATCTCGACGCCGAAAATATCGAGCTAATGCTGCTGGTCGATCTGGTGGGTGACATCGATCAGCGCTTCCCGATTGAGGGCTATTCCAATCAATCCGCACCGGAAGTAGTGCAGGCAATCTGGGACATCGCGGCTGATTTAGGGTATGAGGAGCAGTTCCCGAATCAAGTGGGAAGCTTCATCACCGATGATCATCTGCCCTTTGTTCAGCGCGGCATCCCGTCGGTGGACATTATCGATCTCGATTACGAATTTTGGGATACATCCGAAGACACGCTCGACAAAATCAGCGCGGAAAGTCTGGAGCGCGTCGGGCGCGTGTTGATCGCGTATCTTGAGCAAAGCGGCGTCATCATCCCGAGAGTTGATTGATCATGCCTCATTCAGCCGAACGTCTTAGCCATCTGCCGCCCTATCCGTTCGCGGTCTTGAACCAGCGCTTGCAGGAACTCAAAGCGCAGGGAAAGGACGTGATTCGGCTCGACATCGGCAGTCCGGATATGCCGCCACCCGATACCGTGATTGCCGCGCTGACAGCATCGGCGCAGCGCGCGGATACGCACGAGTATTCCGGTTACAAAGGCACGGCAAGTTTTCGTGCAGAAGTGGCGGACTATTATCAACGGCGCTTCGGCGTGAAGGTCGATCCCGAAACGCAAGTGCTGCCGCTGATGGGCAGCAAAGAAGGGATTGTTAACCTGAGTCTCGCTTATCTGGATCGCGGCGATGTCGTGTTGGTTCCCGACATTGGCTATCCGTCGTATTCGATGGGCGCGTATTTGGCGAATGCTGAAGTCGCGTGGCTGCCCATGCGCGCTGAGACAGGTTATCTGCCCGATCTCGACGCTGTGCCGCCTGACGTGTTGAAACGTGCCAAACTACTGTGGATTAATTATCCCAACAACCCGACGGGCGCGGGCGCCGAACTCGACTTTTATCAGCGTGCGGTCGATTTCTGCCGCGAACATGAACTTTTGTTGGCGTCCGATAACCCGTATGTTGAAGTCACATTCGATGGTTATCACGCGGGCAGCGCGCTGCAAGCTGCTGGCGCACTCGACAACGCGGTCGAGTTCATCTCGTTCTCGAAGTCGCACAATATGGCGGGCTGGCGTTTGGGCGCGGCG
>JBGSRB010000261.1:0-7742 GCA_041737735.1 Anaerolineae bacterium
GTGTCGAGCAGCACATCAATGCCGACTTCCTGCAAGTGCGAGGCAAGCTGCTTCTTGCCGTGAACCTGCTCAACAACTTCTTTGGTACGGCGCATCAGCGCGGCGAAATCGACCTGGGGCGGTTGCGTCAGGATCAGCCCATACTCATTGAATTGTTCGCTGTCGCGCATCAGGCGTGCCGCTTTCGCCAGCGCGCGCGTCGGCACGCAGCCGTCATTGGTGCAAGTTCCACCTAAGCGACTGCGCTCGACCAGCGCGACGCTAGCCCCCAATTCGCGCGCGCGCAGTGCTGCCGTCACACCTGCGGGTCCGCCGCCGATCACAACCAGATCATACATGGCACATTTTCCTTGTAACTTATGTTGTTCATGTGTGGGCTGAGTGTAGCGCATGTCGCGCGTTGTGCGATGGTCTGCCCGTTCAGCGCCGCGCGTGATTAATCTAGCTGAAAGCTGGCGTTCGGGATCACAGTGGGCGTCCCGTCACGTTGCACTACGCGCACAGGAAAGCCGCCGCGCTGCTCGATCGTCTCGTAATCGTACTGGACATCGTGTGACCAGATGCTCAGGAACACGAGTTCGTCTGAACCACTGTTGACTGTGCGATGCGCCCACGTTGCGGGTGTGTAGAACAAGGCGCCGGGCTGCATTTCGATCACGCGCGACTCGCCATCGCGCGCTTGCAGCAGCAAATGACCTGATCCGCGCATGACCATGTAGAGTTCGTCGCCATCGGCAGCGCTGGCATGGAAATGTCCTTTGGTCATGTAGTATTCGTCGCCCACCGTGCCGGGGTAAATCACGGTCAGCCCGAAGATCAGCTTTTGCGCCGTGTCTACGTTACGCAGCGCGTAGAACTCGTACAGCACGGGATCATCTGACAGCAGTCGTTCGACCGCTGCTTGATCAGCATAGCTGGCGCTTATATCGCTCAAACGGCGCGACACAATGCTGCTGCCCCGCTCAAAGTGGGCAAAAGCATCGGGCAGCAGCGGCAGTGCAAAAGGTAAACTGGCATGGTTAGTCATGGTGATGTGCCTTTGTCGTGTCAACACGCTGGAATATCGGGATTGAGCGCGCTCAATCCCGATGTCGTCGGTCTATTTGTATAAGTGTCCCATGCGGCGGCGATATTCGGCATAAGCGCGGTCGAAAACATCCGCCGATGCTTCCGCGCCGATCAGCACGCCGCTGGTCAGCACCAACGGCGGCATCCCGCGCTTGGTCAGATCGGCGGCGACCATGCTCTTGATCACGTTGACGATGCAGGCATATGCCACTGTGGAGCCGGGTCCCACCGGATAATCAAGATCATCGATCTGCACCAGCGCATCGCCTTTCGGCACGCAGTTATCAATCACGATGTCGGAAACCTCAGTCAGTCGTTTACCCGAACTGTGCTTGGGTGTGCTGGCTTCACAATGTTCAACCGACACCACGCTGATCACGGGCATTCCGCGCTGCTGTGCGCCCAACGCCACGTCGATCACCACCGCGTTGACGCCGCTGTGCGAGAAGATCATCATGCAGTCGCGGGCGCCAAACGTGAAGTTCTGCAAAATAACTTCGCCCAAGCCTTCCATTCGTTCGATGAACATCGCTTGGCGTTGTCCGTTGGCGCCGACAACCTGCGTGTGAAAGGTCATGGATAACTCGGCAATCGGGTGAAAGCCGGGAAAACTGCCGTGACGCGGAAACATTTCCTCAAGCGGAATGCGCGAGTGTCCGGTGCCGAATAAATGTACCAGTCCGTCCGCTGCGATGCTATCCGCGCACTGTGTCGCCGCGCGTGTGATCGCGTCCATCTGCGTACTGCGGATCGCGTCAGTGATCGCGCTGATCGCGTCAAAATACTGGTTCGCCGCCTGTAATGGGGTGGTCAAAATACGCTAGTCCTTTCTAAGCTGAGTTTTGCTGGACAGCCCACAGCGCCGCGCCGATTGCACCTGCGTCGTCGCCCAACTGCGCCGAAACGAGATGCAGTGCGTCTAAATTTGTGGTTTTATTGTATTCAACCAGCGTCGCGCGGATCGGCTGCATTAAGCGTTCGCCCAATGCCGCCAAGCCGCCGCCGATCACGACCGCGTGCGGGTTGAGGATGGTCAGCACATTGGCAATGCCGACGCCAATCGTGCGTCCGGCGCGCTGCAAGATCAAGCCTGCTTCTTCGTCCCCATCATCGGCGGCACGCGCGATCACGGCAGGCGTGATGCGGTTGAGATCGTAATCGACCAGCGCGCCGATCTCAGTGTCCGCGCCTTGAATCACGATCCGCACGCCTTCAGCCGTGATCGCGGGTCCACTGCCGAAGCGCTCCAAACCGCCGGGCGTGCCGCTGCCATCGGGCAGGGCATTAAAGTCGATGCTCATATGCCCAAACTCACCCGCGCTGCCATCCATGCCCATGAATAGGCGTCCGTCGATGGCGATGCCACCGCCGATGCCCGTACCAAGCGTGAAACACGCCACCACCGGATAGCCGCGTCCGGCACCGAGCGCCGCTTCCGCCAGTGTGAAGGCGCGCGCGTCGTTGATCAGATGCACCGGAGGCGCGATCTGCGCTTCCATGAGCGCGCGCACACGTTTGCCATGCCACTCACCGGGGATGTTGGGCAGCAGCAACGTTGAACCGGTCGCGTGGTCAATGGTCGCGGGCAGACCGACACCCACACCCGCGATTTCTTCGAGCGCGACGTTCGCTTTCGTCGCCAATGCCCGCACCTGATCGCACATCTGCGCGATCACGCGATCCGCGCCATCATGACTGGTCGCCACAATGTGATGATGCAGCACGCGCCCGCCTTTGGCGTCATATAATGCGGCGCGGCTTTTGGTTCCGCCTAAATCAATGCCGATGTATAAACTCATATTAATCACAACCTTGAATAAACACACCTAGAGTGTGCTAAGTAAAGTCCAGAAGCGCTGCCAGTGTAACCCATTTCACCACGACTGACTATGCGTTGACAAGCGGATCGCGCGTGTCTATAGTCGGGATGTGATGATGATCACCTAAGGACACATATCCAATGAATTACACAATCGACCCAGACCACATGATTACGCCCGTTCAGTCGGGCGCAGCACTGGTCAACGACATGCGCACGACACAGGTTAAAGTAGGTGAAGCGGCGATCTGGTGGTTGGGGCAGAGTGGTTATGCCCTTAAGTCGGCGGATCATCTGCTTTATCTGGACTTATATTTGAGCGAACATTTGACGAACAAATACGCCACCACGGACAAGCCGCATGTACGCATCACCCATGCGCCGCTGCGTGGGGCTGATCTGCCCGATGTGGCGTTGATCTTCGCCAGCCACAAGCACAGCGATCACCTTGATCCCGACACACTGCCCGATGTATTCACGCTGCACCCCGCCGCGCGTTTGATCTTGCCGAACGCGATTGTCGATCACGCGGTTGGCATGGGGCTGGCGCGTGAACGCTTGATCCCCATGCGCGGCGCTGATGCGCTGACCATCGATGGCGTGACCGTCCACGCGATCCCGTCGGCGCATCCGGAACTTGATCTGAGCGCAGAGGGTTATCCGTTTTTGGGTTTTGTGATTGAAGTGGACGGCGTGACGTTCTATCACAGCGGCGACACGGTGATTTATGCTGGTTTAGCCGAGCGTTTGCGCGCCTTTACGCTTGATTTCGCTTTCCTGCCCATCAACGGCACGGATGAACGCCGCGCGGCGCTGCATGTTCCCCCTAACATGAACGCCGCCGAAGCGCTCGAACTCGCGCGCCAGATCGGATCGCCTGTGGTGATCCCGCATCATTACGATATGTTCACGTTTAACACAACGGATGTCAACGACTTTATACAGGCGGCGCAAGCGGCACAACTGCCGCAGCGCGTGTTACACTGTGGTGAAAAATATCACTTCACGAAAGGATGATTTAATCGTGCAAAAAATAACGATGCTTGGCACGGGTTTGATCGGCATGTTCTACACCATGACGCTGCACGGCGCGCGCAGCCGCGATCAGGTGGTTAATGTGTATTCGCGCACGGCGGAACGCGCGCAAGCCTTCGCTCAAGAGTGGAATATTCCGCGTTCCAGCACCAGCCTCGAAGAAGCGATTAACGATCCGGAGTCGACGTTGGTCGTGATCGGCTTACCCAACAATCAGCATGAGGAAGCGGTGCGCTTAGCCGTGGCGGCGGGCAAGGGCATTTTATGCACCAAGCCGCTGGCGCGCACCGCCGCCGAAGCCAGGCGAATTCTGGAAATGGTGGAAAGCGCGGGCGTATTTCACGGTTATCTCGAAGATTTAGTCTACACACCCAAGACGCTCAAAGCGCTGGATAGCGTGCGCGCTGGCGCAATTGGCAAAGTATTATGGGCGCGCAGCCGCGAGACGCATCCGGGTCCGCACAGCGATTGGTTCTGGAACAAAGAGATCAGCGGTGGCGGCGCGATCATCGACATGGGCTGTCACTGCATCGAGATCGCGCGCAATTTCATCGGCAAGGATGTGCGCCCGTTGGAAGTAATTGCGTGGGCGGATACACAGGTTCACGCCATCGAAGCCGAAGATCACGCGGTGGGCATGGTGCGCTATGCCAGCGGCGCGATTGGTCAGTTTGAGGTCAGTTGGGCGTTTCGCGGCGGCATGGACTTGCGCGATGAGGTCAGCGGCACGGAAGGCACGATCTGGCTCAATCACTGGCTGCGAACAGGTTTCGAGATGTTCACGAGCGGCGGATCGGGTGGTTATGTCAGCGAGAAAAGCGAAAGCGAAACGGGCTGGTTGTTTCCGGTGGGTGATGAAGTGGGTTCGTTGGGCTATACACCCATGTTCGCGGATATGCTCAACGCTTATGAGCAGGGCAAGCCGCCGATGGAAACCTTCTATGATGGCTATATCGTCAACGCAATCATGGATGCGGCGTATAAATCGGTGCAAACCAAAAAGTGGGAATCTGTCGAGATCGACGACTGGCGCGGCAGCGCTGATGCCGACTCCGGTGCGCTGCTGCGCGAGTTCGACGCCGACCACCATCTGATCAAAAGCGAACGGATGCCCGATGGCAAGACCAAGCTGATCCTTAAGACCAAAGCGGATGGCGCGATCATCCAGCGCGTGGTCGATTAGTCACCTATTTGAAGCGTGGCGTGCGCTGGCGATCGGTCGTCTTTATAACCGATCACAGCGCACCAAATCGAGATCGCGCGTCAGCACGCACACATGCGTGTGTAAACGCAGTGCCAGCCATTCACCATGCGGATACACGGCGGCGGGTGCTGTGGTGGGTTGGTGTTCGAGCAGGGCAAGCTGGTCGCGTGCGGCATCATAAGCATAAAGCTGTTCGCCCGTCAACAGCAGCAGATCAGGAGTGAGCGCTGACCATTGGCGCACGTTGATGTCCGGCAATGTGCTTTGACTCACCATCTGTTCGGCGCTTACATCGAGCGTATTCAACCTGCCTGTGCTGAGGACGGTCACCTGCGCGCCATCGGCTGACCATCCGCCTGCGCGCAGATATAACCCGCCTGCGTTCGACCAGACATTACGTCGCCGCCCTTGCGGATCAGTGATCACCAGCATCATCACCGGGTCGAGCGCGATATAGGCGATCTGTTCGCTGTTGGGCGACCACACCGGACAACAGTCGGTTTGTCCGGTGTTGGGCAGCGGCAGATAACGCCGCGTGGCGAGATCGATCATAAAGATGCGACTGCCCACCAACGCGCTACCCGTGACCGCGATCCTCCCGCCTTCAGGCGACCATGACGGCGCGGAAAATGCCCCTTCGAGCAACCGCTGCGGATTTTCTCCGTCGGCGTCGATCAAATACAGCGACGCATCGCGTCCAGCGATGAACGCCAAGCGCGATCCGTCCGGCGACCACGCCAGCGACGCCGGATTTACGTCGTAGGGCAGGTTTTCCAAGCGCGTGACGCCGTCGCGTGCCAGAAACGCCAGTCGATAACCACACTCAATGGCGCCGCATAGAGTTGCGTCATAGTAGGTGAACGCGAGCGTGCGATCCAGTGGTGAGATTGTGCGCGGCAGCCGTGCGATCAGCCCGATCATGCTCGTCAACATGATCAGACACAGCGCCGCCAACCGCGCGATCATTCCCGCGCCTGACCAAACCGCACTGCCAGTGCCAGCACGCGATCCGTCAGTGCCGCGCACACCAGCGCGTAAATCAACATACCGGCGCCGAGCGCGATCCCGTAGGGGATCGTCGCCCACAACGCACTGACGCGATCCAGATAGAGCATGAACAAGCCCCAATCACCGAGCGCACCCGCGCTGCCGATCAGCAGCCATGCGCCTACGTCGCTGCTTTGGGCTAAGTCGCCGCTGATGAACTGTCCCACGCCGATCAGCAGCCCTGCCGTGATGCCGATGCGCGCGCAAATGTACAGCGCTTGTGCCAATGTGCTGAATGTGCGACCCGGAGCCAGTGCGGCGATCACCAAGCCAGCGGCGGCATCGAAACTCGCGCCCGCCAGCGGCAGCAGGATCGCGGCGGTCAGCCCGCACGCGGTCAGGATCACCGCTAACGCTACGTCAATTTCCGGCGTAATGCCGATGATCAGCAAATCGAGATAGCGCCCCTGAAACGCGGTCAGTTCATACAGCAGCAAGCCGATCAGCACAACGCGCAGCGCGATCACGACGCCCAATAACCCGCGCAAGCGGTAAAAAACTGCCGCTGACCATCGCGCGCGCAACCGTAAAGCGGCACCGCCTTCGGTCACCCGCAGTGTATCCCAATTTTGGCGGCGCTGTTCTTCCGCGATCACGCCTGCGGTGGATGTGACCGCGATGATAGTGATGAGCAGTTGCAGCGCCAGCGTCGGAAAATACAGCACCGCATTGATCGTTTCGACGGGGGTTTGACCCGGGGCGCGCGTAAGCAGGTTAGTGGCAATCAAGCCGCCAATGATGAGCAGCGCGATGCCCGCCATGATCACGCCGAACGCGCGCAGCAGGCGCGTTGGCAGCGCTGCCCGTTGGGTAACGCCTAGCTCATAGCGCGTCACGGGGTGTGCGCGCTGCATCCAAACAGGCAAGTCACCGATCAGAAGGCGGGAAAGCGTGCGCTGCTGCATAGGGTCGTCCTCTAAAAAATGGCTTGATTTACGAGTCGTTGGCGGTGTCGATCAGCAGCGCGCCGATGTCGTTTTCCAAGCGCGCCACCGCGCCGCGCCACGTTTCCGGTGCGATTGTGACGATACGATTATAGCGGATGTAATAGATCGCCACCTGCGGCGCTGCGCCTAACAGACGTTCGACCGCCGCTGCATACACGCCGACTTGCAAATGATAGCGTTCAGCGTGGCGCGCGCACGCGGTTTGGGTGGCGTTGGGCGCGATATACGCGGTTTTGTAATCGACCAGCGCCCATGATCGATCAGGGCGCTCGATCAGCAGGTCGATCACGCCGTGGATCATGCGTTTATCGGTTGCATAAACGAATGGTAGCTCACGGTAGAAGCGGCGCGCCACGCGCAGCCATGCCGCCACTTGGCTTTTGAGCGCTTCACCCACCCAATCGCGCGCACGTTCGATGATCTGCGGATCGTCGATGCCGCCGCGCGTCCAGGCGTAGCTGGTCAGCCAATTATCGAGCGTGGCTTGATCGGGCATTTTGCGCCAGTTCAGCCAGCGCAGCGCTTCATGCACAATCTCGCCTGTGAGCGCGCCGCGTTTCAGGCGTTTGCGCGCCGCGGCCGGAACCCGCGCTGGTGCGTCATGCAGCACGCGCCGTCGCAA
>JBGSRB010000271.1:0-3834 GCA_041737735.1 Anaerolineae bacterium
GGTCAACTTGAGCGAAATTGGATAACATCAACCAATACTTAGGTGGAAAAGGAACAAGCATCATGACCGAACGCATTCTCGATTACGTCAATGGCGAGTGGATCGGCACGCCAAGCATCACCTTACCTGTGATCAACCCTGCCAGCGCCGCTACCATTGCCGAAGTGCTGCTCACGCCGCAGGAAACGGTCGCGCGTGCAGTCGAACTCGGACATCAAGCCTATCTCGAATGGCGGCAAGTTCCGGTGAATGAGCGTGTGCAGCCGTTGTATAGGCTTAAGATGCTGCTGCAAGATCATCTCGATGAGTTAGGGCGCACGATCACCAACGAGTGCGGCAAAACCTATGGCGAAGCTGTCGCGGAAATGCAGCGCGGCATCGAAAATATCGAAGTGGCGTGCGGAATGCCGTCGCTGATTCAGGGTTACAACAATGAGGACATCGCACGCGGCATCGATGAGCATATGTTCCGTCAGCCGTTGGGCGTGGCGGTGGCGATCACGCCGTTCAACTTCCCCGGCATGATTCCGCTGTGGTTCCTGCCCTATGCAGTGGCGACGGGCAACACGTTCATCCTCAAGCCGAGCGAGCGCGTCCCGATGACCAGCGCCAAGCTGTTCGAGCTGATCGATCAGGCGGGCTTCCCTAAAGGCGTGCTGCAACTGGTCAACGGCGGCAAAGAAACGGTTGACGCGCTGCTCGATCATCCGTTGGTGAAGGCGGTCAGCTTTGTGGGTTCGACCAACGTCGCTAAATACATTTACCGCCGCGCCAGCGAGAACGGCAAACGCGCGCAGTGTCAGGGCGGGGCGAAAAACCCCGTGATCATCATGCCCGATGCCGACATGGACATGACCACGCGCATCATGGCGGATTCCGCGTTCGGGTGTGCGGGTCAGCGCTGTTTGGCGGCGAGTGTGGCGATCACGGTGGGCGGCGCGCGCAGCGAATTCACCGAGATGATCGCGGACGCGGCGGCGACGCGCGTCGTCGGCTATGGCTTGGATGAAGGCGTGCAAATGGGTCCCGTGATCAGCGATGTGAGCAAAACGCGCATCGAGAACATTCTCGACGCGGGCGCGGCTGAAGGCGCCAACATTCTGGTCGATGGACGGCAGCAGACCGTCAGCGGCTATGATGATGGCTATTGGGTGTTCCCGACGGTGGTCGAAAACGTGAATCCCGCCAGCGCGATGGCGCGCACCGAAATTTTCGGACCCGTCCTCAGCCTCATGCACGCCGACAGCATCGAAGCGGCGCTGGAACTGGTCAACAACCGCGCTTATGGCAATATGGCGTGCATCTTCACCAGCAGCGGCGCGGCAGCGCGCAAGTTCCGTAATGAGGCGAACGCGGGTAACATCGGCATCAATATTGGCGTGGCTGCGCCGATGGCATTCTTCCCCTTCAGCGGGTGGAACGAGAGCTTCTTTGGCGATCTGCACGCGCAAGGGCGGCACGGCGTCGAGTTCTACACGCAGACCAAAGTCGTGGTCGAGCGCTGGCCCCGCGATTGGTCACGCCAGTTCTAAGACGAACACTGGATCAGGGCGACGCCCGCGCACACCACGCGCACCGTCGCCCTGATCCAAACCACCCGCACAATCGGACACGATCCCGCGCTATGACGTTTTCTCTACGGACACACTTAACCTTTTGCGGCTATAATGCAGTAGAGTGCTTTTGACCACCACAAGAGATAGGTTTCATAATGGCTGCAACTCCTCGCCTGCTCACAATTGACCCGACCGGTGCGGTCGCCCGCTTGACGCGCGCCGCGCTTGAACTTACCGATAGCTCGGTCATTCAAGTGGATGCGCCCGGCAGCGCTGAAGCGTTGGCAGAACTTGAACGCGCGGCTTTTCAAGTGGTGGTGGTCGCGCAGACCCTCGATGATGAACGGGATGGTTTGTCGCTGGTCGCGGATATTATCACCGCCGAGCTGCCTACCCGCTGCATCGTGATCGCGGAAGCCGATGATCACGATGATGTTGATCTCGACCGCATCAGCGCGGCAGGTGTAGCGTATCTGCGCCGCCCACTGGACGCCCAACAAATGGTGCGCGTGCTGCTGGCGGGCTTGGATGGGCGCGATGTCGTGGCAGCCGCCGCACCTCCCATGCGCCGCATCGAATCCGAGCATGATTACGGCGCAGTGCCACGCCTCGATGTCAATTTCGCCAACCAAACGCTCGATACGCTGCTGAGCGCGGTCGGCGCTATGGCGGCGGTGATTATCGCGCGCAATGGCGAAATTCTGGTTGAAAAAGGCGCGGTGGGTTATCTCAACCGCGAAGAACTAAGCGCCGCACTGCTGCCCATGGTGCGTTCTAACATCGAAATGGGGCAGATCGTCGGCGGCAGTTCCAGCGCTTTGCAGTTTTACGACGGTGAACGCTTCGACATTTTCGTGCTGTCGATTGGCTTTCACCACTTCATCTGCCTAATCTACGATGGACAAGGGGGCGTGCGGCAGTTCGGCGCGGTCAACCGTTATGGACAGCGCGCCGCCAAAGACCTGACCGTTAGCTTGGGCGCAGGCGCTTACATGCTGGCACAGGCAGAAGTCGAAGAACCCGCGCGGCGGCGTCCGGCGGCGAAACGCCAAACCATCGAGATCGAATCGCTCGAACCGCTGGCGCGCGCCGAAGAATTCACGCTCGATGAACCCGCCGAAGCTGTAGAACCACCGCCCGTCCAACCCATGTTTCAGCCGATTGAAGATTTTGACCCGAACATCTTTCAATCACTCGACTCGCTCGACATTTCCGCCGCCGATGATATGTTTGACCCGGATAAACTGGCGGAGATCGCCGCTGAGAATCGGCGCGGCAGCAAATTGACCAGCTATGATGAAGCGACTGAACTGGGGCTGCTGCCGTGAGTGATCCGTTAATCGGGACGCGGTTAGGCGATTACACCCTGCGCTCGGTGCTGGCAACAGGCGGCATGGCGCGCATCTACGAAGGCTTTGACGAACGGCTCGAACGCGCCGCCGCGATCAAGGTGCTGGCGCTGATGCCCGACGCCTACGAAGCCGAAGAAATGACCGAACGCTTCAAGCGCGAAGCGCGGGCGATTGCCAACCTCGAACACGACAACATCATCACGCTGTTTCAGTATGGCGAGCAAGACGGCTATTACTTTCTCGTCATGCGCCTGATCCGCGGGACGGATTTAGCGCGCGAACTCGCCCGTTTACGCAAAAGCGGCTTACGCATGGAAGCCCCGCGCGCCTTACGCATCATGGAGCAGATCGCCGCCGCGCTCGATCACGCGCATCAACACGGCATCGTTCACCGCGATGTCAAGCCGTCGAACATCCTGCTCGATCCGAACGATAAAGCCATCCTCACCGATTTTGGCTTGCTGCTGCAATCGGTCGATAACAACACATTAGGGACAGCGTTCGGCACGCCGCGCTATATGGCACCGGAGCAAGCCGTCGCTTCCGCCAGCGCGGTCTATCAGACCGATATTTACGCGCTGGCTGTGATCGTCTATGAGATCGTCACCGGACGCACACCCTTCGACGGCGACTCGCCCATGGAAATCGCCATCTCGCACATCAACGATCCCGTGCCGCCCCCGCGCGAGATCAACCCGAACATTCCCGAAGCAGTCGAAATCGAACTGCTTAAAGCGCTGGATAAAGAACCGACCAATCGCCACGCGGGTGCAGGTGCGTTCATCAAAGCGATCAAGGCGGCGTATGATCCAAGCGGCGTCACGCTGGCGGAAACCCAGATCGCCAGCAAAACCGAGGTGCTGCCGCCAAGCGCCTTCGTGCCGCGCCGCGCCGCGAACGCCAGCCCATCCGCGCCTGTGACGAGT
>JBGSRB010000052.1:0-1645 GCA_041737735.1 Anaerolineae bacterium
CCGACGCCAAGCGCGGCGTCAGCATGGGCAGAACATCGGGCAACCCCGCGTGATCAAGGTCGCGCAGCAGCGCGGGCAGCGGCACAGCGATCTCCAGCGCGCGATCGACCGCTTGCTGCCATGCGGGGTCAACCTGCGCGGGCGGAAATTCGATTTGCGCGAACAAGTGACACATGCCCAAAATGCTGTTCAAGCAGTTCATCAAGTCGTGCCGCACCTTGGCGTGAGGCGTGGTCTCGGGCAAGGTCTGGAGTTCCCGCAAATACTGACAATAAGCCGCCGCATTCACAAATTGATCACGTGTGTGCGCCATCAGCATTCAACGCCTTTTTGCAAGTCGGGATCGGTTCAGCCTTCATCCACCATGATACCGCGTTTTTGGCGCAGCACGTCCGACTTTAATTGACCACAGCCCGCGTTAATGTCGATGCCGCGCCGCACGCGCACCGTCGCAGGGATGCCATACTCGCGCAGGATGGCGATAAACGTCTCGATGCGTCCAACGGCAGACGGCACGCCTTGATAGCCGCCCGTGGGATTCAGCGGAATCACGTTGACATGACAATGCACGCCTTTGAGCAAACCGCCGAGCGCGTGCGCTTGTTCGGGCGTGTCGTTCGCGCCGTTGATCAGCGTCCATTCAAAGGTCATGCGGCGGTTGGTCTTGTCGGTGTAGTAACGCACCGCGCTGATCAAATCCGCCAGCGGATAGCGCTTATTCACGGGCAGCAGGGCATTACGTTCGGCGTCGGTGGCGGCGTGCAGGCTGATCGCCAGCTTGACCTGCAAGCCTTCATCGGCAAAGCGGCGGATCATCGGCACCAGCCCCACCGTGCTGATCGTGATGTGGCGCGCGCCAATGCCGAGATCATCCATCAGGCGGCGCACGGCGATCAGTGACGCTTCATAATTGTGGAACGGCTCGCCCATGCCCATCAGCACCACGTTGGAGAGGCGTTCGCCTCGTGCTTCGAGATCGCGCGCGAACCACAGCGCTTGCTCGAAAATTTCGGCAGCGGTCAGGTGACGGGCAAAGCCCATTTGTCCGGTGGCGCAGAATACGCAGCCCATCGCACAACCCGCCTGTGTGCTGATGCAGGCAGTGCGCCGTTCGTCGTCATATTCCATCAGCACGGCTTCGATCAGTTGATCATCGGGCAGGCGAAACAGTCGCTTGACCGTGCCATCGGCGCTGATTTGCTCGATTTCGAGCGTCAACGATCCCAGTGTGGTTTCCGCGCGCAGACGATCGCGCAGCGTTTTGGGTAAGTCGCTCATGGCGTCGAACGACGCCGCGCGCTTAGTGTAAAGCTGCGTCCAGATTTGCTTAACGCGATACGTGGGTTCGCCCCACGTCGCCAGCAGATCGCGCAGCCCGTCCATATCGAGCGTATACAAGTCGATCATCGCCGTTCCCCTATTTGAACAATAAAACTGATGACAAGTAGCAGCAGTAAAATTCCGATGACGATGCCGCCGACCTGCACAGTCGGCTCAGCGATCACATTTTCGAGCGGCGTGGGCGTCGGCGCTAATGTGGGCAGGCTGCCGGGCGGTCGTGGCGTGACGGTGGGCGGCGCAGGTGTGAACGTCGCGCTCGGTGTCAGCGTGGGCGGCGTGGTGAGGGTGAATGTGGGTGTTAGCG
>JBGSRB010000060.1:0-2609 GCA_041737735.1 Anaerolineae bacterium
GCCGGATCGTGTGCCGCTGTATCTGGCGGCGTGCGATGCCTGCGCCATGCCTTTCCCCTTTACCGAGCATTTCGCCTATTACGCCTCACCGATCAAGCTGTTTGAATATATGGCGGCGGAACGCGCGATCCTTGCGTCGGATTTACCCAGCACCCGCGAAGTAGTAACGCACGACGACTCGGCGCTGCTGCTGCCGCCCGATGACGTGAGTGCATGGTCAACGGCGCTAATCCAATTGCGCGACGATACCGATCTGCGCGCACGGCTGGCGCGACAAGCGCGGGCGCTGGCGGCGCATTATACTTGGGATGCGCGCGCACACATGATTTTACGCACGCTAACAGCAAATGAGTTTGAGAGCAAATCATGATTTTACGTAAACTGCTGATCTTCTCGCTGGTGATCTCGCTGCTCATGGGCGGGATCGCGTTCGTGTTCGCGCAAACGCCCGGCGGCGACACACTGAATGATCCCTATTTTCCGCAGTTGGGCAATGGCGGCTATGATGTGCAGCATTACACGCTCGACCTGATCGTTGACGTGCCGACCAACATGCTGACCGGCATCGCCACCATCCGCGCCATCGCCACGCAAGACTTAAGCGCTTTTACGCTCGATCTACGCGGCTTGGAAGTCGAAGCGGTACATGTTTCAGGCGCGGCGGCTGATTTCACGCGCGAAGGCACGAAGCTGACGATCACGCCGCGCGGCTTCACCATCGGGGAAGGCGAGAACTTCACCACCGACATCCATTACAGCGGCAACCCCGGCGCGATTGACGAACGGCTGACCTTCGCTGACATCGGCTGGATTCGCCTGCGAAACGGGATCGCGATCGCGGGCGAACCCGCCGGATCATCGACGTGGTATCCGGTGAACGAGCATCCGCTGGATAAAGCCACGTATACCCTGCGCGTCAGCGTCGATCCGGCTTACAACGTGGCGGCGGTGGGCGAACTGGTCGAAATAATCGAAGGTGAAGCGCTGAACACGCACATTTTTGAACTGCGCCAGCCCGCAGCCAGCTACCTGATCACGATGAACATCGGCAATTTTGTCATTCAAACCGATCGGGGTGACGACGGCACGCCGATCCGCAATTACTTCCCCGCCGCGCGCGCTGAATTAGGCGCATCGGTGTTCGCTAATCAGGCGGATATGCTCCATTTCTTCAACAAGGCGTTTGGTGCTTATCCGTTTGACCTGTACGGATCGGTGGTGGTCGAAGGCGTGTTCGGCTTCGCGCTGGAAACGCAAACGCTGTCGTTTTTCGATACAACCATCCTCTCGCCGCTGGCGCAGATGGGCGACGGCGCGGAAGAAGTGATCGCGCACGAGTTGGCGCATCAGTGGTTTGGCAACAGCGTATCGCCCGCCACGTGGCGCGACATCTGGCTGAATGAGGGCTTCGCTACCTATTCATCGTGGTTATGGTTTGAGCATCGCGATGGTGTGAGCGCGCTTAATCAGCGCGTTGAAGGAGCATACAACCGGTTGCGCGCGTCGCAAACCACCATGAGCGCCAATCCAGCGGTGACGGGTGATCCGGGTGCGAATCGCTTATTTGATGGCGCGTTGGTCTACACACGCGGCGCGCTGACGCTGCACGCGCTGCGCTTGGCGGTCGGGGATGATGCCTTCTTTGCGATTTTACAGACCTTCCATGCAACGTACATGTATGGCAACGCCAGCACCGCCGACTTTATCGCGGTGGCGGAGGCGGTCAGCGGGCAGGATTTAGAGGCGCTGTTCGATGCGTGGTTGTATCAGCCGGAACTGCCCGCGCTTGCGGGGATGCCGTCATAGGAGTGTAGCTGTACCGGAGGGGCGCACGGATATATGCGCCCCTCCAGCCTAACATCACACGTATTGCGGTGCTGCCACCACATCGGCGGCAGCCTGCGGCGTGGAACGTTCTAGCTCGCGCTTGAGGAACGCTTTCACCGCATCGACGCCGACCGCGACGCCGACACCGGGACTCGTCATCAGCGTATTCACGCCGATCATGCGTCCGTTTGTGTCGATCAAGGGACCGCCGCTGTTGCCGGGGCGCAGATGCAAATCCGCCACGACATAATCCTGCGGCGTCACACGGACTTCAGGCAAACCCTGCCCCACGCCGATCAGCACGCCGCCTGTGGTCGCGTTCAGCACACCCCACGGATGCCCCAACGCCATCACCCACTGCCCCACTTGCAGATCGCGCAGCGATCCCACTGTGATCGTGGGCAGATCGTGCGCGTCGATTGCCAGCGCTGCTAAGTCGTGCGCCTCGTCACGGGCGACCACACGCGCATTCAGCACCCGACCATCATGCAGCGCCACACTTAAGTTGGCGCGCCCCGCGCGCACGACATGCGCGTTGGTGATGATCAATCCGTCGCTCTGCCAGATCGTGCCAGCGCCCGCGCTGCCGCGATCATCATCGCGCACCTGCACCACCGCGCGCAGTACGCCCGCGATCACGCCAGAAAGCGCACCATTCACCTGCGCGAAAATAGCATTCATCGGTTTACTCGCGTTCGCCAATCGTGATCGAAAGTTCCGCCATTTGTCCGCCGCGCAGCACCGACGCCGGAACTTGCTTGCCCACGCGGTCGCCGCTGAGC
>JBGSRB010000078.1:0-2680 GCA_041737735.1 Anaerolineae bacterium
GGCGTTGATCGCGCCGTTGGTGGCGCGCTGCGGCGCGGTCGATCTGCCGCTGCCGGGCGGCGATACAATCGGCGAACGCCGCTTGGATATGCACGTTTTGGCGCTGCAAGCATTGGGCGCAGTCGTCGAATTTGACGGCAAGCTGCATATTCGCGCGGATCACCTGCGCGGCGCGGACATTCTGCTATCCGAAGCCAGCGTGACCGCAACCGAGAATGCGCTGATGGTGGCGGCGCTGGCGTGCGGCACGACGATCATTCGGAATGCGGCGTGTGAACCGCATGTGCAGGATTTAGGTCACATGCTGACGGCGATGGGCGCGCAGATCGACGGGATCGGCACAAATCAGGTGACGATCCAAGGCGTGGATCGCTTGTGCGGCTGTGATGTTCGCATCGGCGCGGATTTTATGGAAGTCGCCAGCTACATCAGTGCAGCGGCGATCACGGGCGGGGCGATCACGATTCGCGAAGCTGATCCGCAGCATCTGCCGATCATCGCGTATGGTTTTGCGCGCTTGGGCGTCACGTGGGAAACGCGCGGACGCGATATTTTCGTGCCAGCCGCGCAATCCCTGACAATTCAGCCGGATTTAGGTGGGCGCATCCCGACGATCAAGGCGCAGCCGTGGCCCGCGTTCCCGACCGATGTGATGAGCGTGGCGCTGACGCTGGCGACGCAAAGCGCCGGCACGGTGATGTTCCACGACTGGATGTATGAAAGCCGCTTCTTCTTCACCGACAAGCTGATCCGCATGGGCGCGCGCATCACGTTGTGCGATCCGCATCGGGTGTTGGTGCAGGGTCCCGCGGCGCTGCATGGCGAAGCCAACATCACCAGCCCGGACATTCGCGCGGGCATGGCGATGCTGATCGCGGCATTGGGTGCGAAAGGCGAGACGCGCATCAGCAACATTCAGCAAATCGACCGTGGCTATGAGCGCATCGAAGATAAGCTGAGCGCGTTAGGCGCGAACATCGCGCGCGTGAATGTGGGCGAACTGCCGCCGATTGAGACGATTCCGCTCAATTCGTGAGCGCTGGCTTAGCCGCTGCTGCCATTCGTGCCATTGCCGCCCGATCCGTTGCGCGGCGCGGGTGCGGTGGGAATGTTGCCGCCTGTATCGAATTCGAGTAGCAGCGCGTGATAACGCTCACGGTAGAGCTTGGCGCGTTCGCGTTCGAGATTCCATAAGCGGTTGACGCCATCTTGCAGCGGCGGGAACATCGCTTCGAGTTCGGTCATGCGGTGGACAAAGCGCTCGAATTCTTTATCGTGCAAGCGCCACACTTCATCGTTGGAAAGCGTGAACTGCTTCCAGCGCTTTTGATCATCGCTGCGCCAGTCGTTCCATTCTTGGCGGAAGCGTTCTTCGCTGAGGCGCTGCATCTCGGCGTTCTCGTTGATGCGGCGTTCGAGTCGTTCAGCGATGCGGTTGAAGTCGTCGATGATGCGCTTCATTTCGCGATGGGCTTCCGCCCACGTTTCAAAACGCTCGATGTTGTGCTGCATCTGGCTGTCTTGTTCGCCAAAGCGCGCAGAAAGCGCCTGCATTTGCTGGTCGCGCTGCTGCTCGATCAGCGTTTGCTGGTCGATAAACTGCTGAATTTGTTCGCGGCGTTCATGATCGGCGGCGGCGCTCTCTTGAATTTTGCGCTCGTTCCGCAGCGAGAGGTCTTCGATCAGCACCAGTTTGGGCTTGAAACCTTCGAGCGCTTTCCGCTGTTCGGGGATTTCGGACTCTAATTCCGCGATGCGGCGCGCATCTTGGCGGCGCTGTTCCTCAAGTTGGGCGATCCGGCGTTCGGGTTCTTCCAACTGACGGGTTAAATCTTCGATGCGCTGTTGCAAAGCGGCGACGCTGCCTGCGATGCGATCTTTCTCAACGTTGATCGCGGGCAGTTCGGTGGTTTGGCGCTCGATCTTGGTCATTTTTTCGAGCAGTTCGCGCATAGGGCGCAGGGCGGCATCGCGTGCGAGTTCAGTGCGGCGCTCGGTTTCACGCTCGGCGGTCAAGCGTTTAGCTTCGACCTGCTCGATCAACTGCTGCATCTCGCGGCGTATCTGTTCCTGAACTTCCGCATCGCGCCCGTTGGTGGTCATTTGCCCGTGAATCGACGCCTGATCGGACTCGACACTGTTCAAACGTTTGCTCAGCGTGTCCATGATTTCCTGCTGTTGAGCAAGCCGTTCTTGAAGCGTGGCGATGGTCGATTTATCGCGGCGGCGTTCTTCGTCCAGCCATTCGATCATGCGCGCGGCTTGGTTGATGTCCATTGATCCTGCGCTCCACTTATTTCTAACCTGAACACAATAAACCGAATTATAACACACGCTTCAGCGCGTCAATGGCGGCACAATCATCAAGCTGTTGAACGCGCCGTAACCGTCATGAGTCTTCAGCGGGTTGTGCGGATCGCGCAGCGCTTGCTCGCCATCGATCACAAATTTATAGGCGTATTGCCCCGCCGCCAAACGCGGGATCGACGCCTGCCATACGCCGGGCGTCACTTGCGCGGCGATGCGACCGGGCATTGCCCAGTTGTTCCACGCCCCGACGACTTGCACCGTGCGCGCGTGATGATCGTGCAGGCGGAAGTTGATCGATTCGGCGTTGATGTCGGGTGATTGCACAGCGCTTTCCGCCACCTGATAGCGGACATCGAGCGCGCGCGCGGCG
>JBGSRB010000090.1:0-5257 GCA_041737735.1 Anaerolineae bacterium
ACCCTGCCGCCGACGGCGATCAACGCGCAGGTTGAGATCACACGCGTGGTTGGCGCGGGCGACATCAACGCGGAAGGTGTCGAGATTCGCAACAATGGCGCGGTGGTCGATCTCAGCGGGTGGACGCTGACCGATGGCAGCGTGAATACCTACGACTTTCCCGAACAACGCTTGTTCACGGGCGGCTTGCTGATCGTCTACACGCGCATCGGCACGGATACGCCCTTCGCCAAGTTCTGGGGACGCGATACCGCCGTCTGGACGCGCGGCGCAACGCTCACCCTACGCGATGCTGACGGACGCGTGCAATCGGTGTTCGTCGTGCCGTAGACGCACAACGTGATCGGGGCTTGGCGTTTGGAGTGCCAAGCCCCGATCTATCCGCGCATCTACGCGCCCTGCTTGCCTAATTCCTCATAAAAGCTGATCGCCGTGTCGATGCCCTTGTGGAACATCTCGATCACGAAATGTTCGTTGGGTCCATGCGCGCCGTCGGTGTTCAAGCCGAAGCCCATCAGGATCGAGTCGATGCCCAGAATGCGTTTGAAATCGGCAACCACCGGAATGCTGCCGCCTTCACGCGCAAAGATCGGCGCAACACCCCACCCGCGTTCGTAAGCACGCACCGCCGCTTGCATGGGCGCGCCGCTGAGATCGACAATCGCCGGATCGCCCCCGTTGATCAGCGTCAGTTCGGCGGTGATGCTCGGCGGCGTGATCGACGCGATATAGTCGCGCACCAATTCGTAAATCTTCTGCGGGTCTTGGTTCGCCACCAAACGACAGCTAATCTTCGCCATCGCTTTGGCGGGCAGCACTGTTTTAGCGCCTGCGCCCGTCCACCCGCTCAGCAAGCCGTTGATCTCCATCGTCGGGCGCGCACTGATGCGTTCCCGCCGTGTGAAGGCGCTTTCGCCCCAATCGGCGCTCACGCCTGTTTCTGCGCGCAGCTTCTCCAGCGGAATATCTTGGATCGCCAGTTGTTCGCGTTCAAGATCGCTCAACGCCAGCACATCATCGTAAAAACTGGGGACAGCGATGCTGTTGTCCGCGTTATGCAGTTTGGCGATGATCTGCGCCAGCGCCAACGCCGGATTATGCACCATGCCGCCATAACCACCGCTGTGCAAGTCGCGCGCGGGACCTTGCACATCCAACTGCATGTAGGTCAAGCCACGCAGCGCGTAAATGATGGCGGGCTGCTTGATGTCGCGCATACCCGTGTCGGAAATCACGCACACATCCGCCGTGAGCTTGTCGGCGTGCTGCTGGATGAAGCGCTGCAAGTTGGCTGAACCGATTTCTTCTTCGCCTTCCAGCACAAACTTGAGATTGACCGGACAACCGCCGTTCGCCAGCAGCGACTCGAACGCCTTCAGATGGATGAACATCTGCCCTTTGTCGTCGCTCGAACCGCGCGCGTAAATCTTGCCGTCGCGCTCGACTGGCTCAAACGGTTCGCTGTCCCAGCCATCTTCCATGCTGGCGGGCTGCACATCGTAATGCCCGTACACCAGCACGGTCAGCGCGTTCGCGCCCGCCGCGCGATACTCGCCATACACCACCGGATGCCCGCCTGTAGGCATGATCTCGACGTTTGCCGCCCCGATACGCCGCAGATCAGCCGCGATCCATTCGGCGGCGCGCAGCACTTCGCCCGCATAATCGGGATCGGTGCTGATCGACGGAATCCGCAGCAGGTCGTGCAACTGCTGGCGATACTGTTCACCCTGTGCGCGGGCGTGGTCTAATGCAGTCATAATCGTTTGCTGCCCTTCAAATGAGATACTGGTCAAGTTAGATAGCCGTCAAATTCGATGCTTATCAAATTAGATATTGGTCAAATTAGATGTTCATCGAAGTTAAGCTGTAAATTCTGCCGCCGCATTGCGCCAGATCAGCGCTTGATCGGCATCGTTTGGCTCAAACGGGAAATAATACCCCACACGGTCGAGCAGACCGTCATACCGCGCGCGCACCGCTGATGCCAATTCGTCAATTGGCGCGACCACGGCGACCTCGTGCAGCAGATCATCGGGGATCAAGTCGCCCATTTCGTACCAGCGCCCCGCGCGACTCAGCCCATTGAGCCGATCCGCCAGTTCGCCCAAGCCGTGTGCCTCCATGACGACGCGATAACTCGGCGTGCTGGCGTAAAACGCGATCTGCGCGCGCACAGCCCCCATGTTATCGGCAATTTCCGCGCGATTTTTACCCGTGACGACGAAGATCGCGCAGGTCAGCGCCACGTCCGCGCGGGATCGTCCGGCTTTCGCCGCGCCAACTTCGACTTGCGGGATTACGGTTTCGCGCAGATAACGCGCCGTGTGAAACGGATGCACATGAAAACCAGCGCACAACTCGCCCGCCAAGCGGCACAGATGCTCATTCACGCCCGCGATATACAGCGGAATATCGGGATATTTAATCGGCGCAGGCTGAAAGAACGGCGTCAGCAAGGTGTGCTTGTAGTATTCGCCGCGATAGTTGAGCGGCGCGTTGGTTTGAAAACTCGTCCAGATGGCGCGCAATGCCCCGATGTAGTCGCGCAGTTTGGGCGTGGGCGCATCCCACGGCACGCTGAAACGCTTCTCGATGTGCGGCTTGATCTGCGTTCCCAAGCCGAGAATAAAGCGTCCGTTGGCTTGCGCCGCTAAATCCCACGCGATCTGCGCCGTGACCATCGGGCTGCGCGGGAAGGCGACGGCAATCGCTGTGCCGATGTCGATGCGCGTGGTGGCGGCGGCGGCGTGCGTGAGCGGCAAAAACGGATTGTGCGCCGTTTCACTCGTCCACAAGCCGGCAAAGCCGTAAGCCTCAACCGCGCGCGCGAGATCGGCGGCGGCGTTGAGATCGGTCGGGAAGATGGTCACGTCGAATTTCATGGGGTGCGCCTCATTTCAGCAGCAGGCGCACGCTGTCAACGATGGCGTGACGCGCAACCGTGATCTCTTCGCCATCGCGCAAACGCTTGAGCTTGACCACGCCCTGCGCGATCTCGTCGCTGCCGATGATGGCGACGATGGGCGTCCCCTTTTTGTCGGCATAGCTGAACTGCTTGCCCAAGTTTTTATCGCTCATATAAAGTTCGGTGCGGACACCGCCCGCGCGCAACTGCGCGGCTAAAGCAGTCGAGTCGCCGCGCAAGGCTTCATCAAACACCGTGACCAACACCTGCACGACCGTGCCGCCGATCCCCGCCGGATACAGGTTGAGCATATCCATCAGGTCGATGATGCGCTCGATGCCCAACGATGTACCCGTGGTGGGCAGGCTTTCGCCGCGAAACAACCCGACGAGATCATCATAGCGACCGCCGCCCGTCACGCTGCCCAAGTTCGGTTCGGTGATCATGGTCTCGAAAATGGGACCCGTGTAATAACCCAAGCCGCGCACCATCGTGAAATCGAACTCGTAGCTGTGCAGCGATACCGCGTGATCCGCCAGATGATCGGCAAGCTCGCGCAATTCGCGCACGGCGTCACGCGCGGCGGGCAAAGTCCCCATCACATCTTCGACGAAATCCAGCACTTCGAGACCGGGCAGGCGCGTGGTGATGAGTTCCATCACGCGGTTGGTCACATCGTCGGGCAAGCCGCGCTTGGTCAGTTCGTCGCGCACGCCATCCGCGCCGACCTTGTCGAATTTGTCGATGCTGCGATACAGTTCCGCCAGTAATTCGCCCTGCACGCCCGCATATTCCCCGATGGCGGTCAGCAGTTTGCGATTGTTCACCTTGACGACGAACTGCGGAAAACCCAAACGGGTGAGCGCGGTCACGATCAGCGCGAGAATCTCGGCATCGGCGCTCATGCCCGCCACGCCGACAATATCAGCATCGCATTGATAAAACTCACGGTAGCGCCCGCGCTGCGGACGTTCGGCGCGCCACACGGGGGACAGTTGATAACGGCGGAACGGCAGCGTGATGTCATTCTGGTGCTGCGCCACCACGCGCGCCAACGGCACGGTGAGGTCATAGCGCAGGGCGACTTCTTCTTTGCCGCCGGGGTGCTGCGCGTGATAAATCAGCTTTTCGGCGTCCTCACCATATTTGCCCATGAGGGTTTCGCGCAGTTCCAACACGGGGGTTTGCAGCGGCTCGAAGCCGAAGGTGTGGAACACGTCGCGCACGACATCAAACACATACTCGCGCTTGATCATCTCGGCGGGCAGAAAATCGCGCATCCCTTTGGGGACACGCGGCTGAATTTTGGGTTGCGGCATGGCAATAACTCCAAACATGGGCAAGCGCTGAGCGTCGATTATAAACCATGATCGCACCGATTAACGGGGGGGAATGTGCGCCAATCGATCTAGCTTGCCCTCAGCCAGCGGCAGCGTAACGCGGTGATAGATCAGCGCCGCCAACGCGCGTACATCGCCCACCCGCCATGCACGCGGATTGAGCAAGCGCGCCCGCAGATCACGCGCCAGCTTGCGCGAACGGTAATCCTTGTGGATCACGGTGTGCAGTTGGCGGTAAAACGGCGTGCCGAACGTGCCTTGATATAACATGGCGAGATCATCGCTGGCGATCCAGTTGACGCGCGCGCCCATTTCCCCTTTCACGCGCTCGTAAAAGGGTGTCCCCGGCAGCGGATAGCTGACCGAAATCCCGATGTCGTCGGGCATGAGATCGCGCACGAGCTTGATCGTCAGTTCGATGTCGGCGCGCGTTTCCCCCGGATAGCCGAATTGCAGAAAGAAGCCGACTTTGACGCCGTGCGCGTGCAGTTGGCGGGTGGCGGCGTAAATCTGCTCGACGGTCGTGCCTTTGTCCATCGCATCGAGGATGGTTTGCGATCCGCTTTCCGCGCCCACCCATACGATCTGCGCGCCCGCCCGCGCCAATGCCGGAATCGCGCGCCCGCGCAGCAGCAGATCGACGCGGTTCAGGCTTTTGAAGGGGATATGCACACCTTGCGCGTCGAGTTCGTCGGCGAAGGCTTCGAGCCAGCGATCCTGAATGCCCATGATGTCATCCATAAACCAGATCTGATCGGGCGCGAAGTGATCGCGCAGCCATGCCATTTCCGCGACGACGTGCTGCGGGCTGCGCACGTTATAGCGCTGTCCCCAGATCGGTTTAGCGCACCAATTACAGTGAAACGGGCAACCGCGCGTCGTGACCAAGTTCATCGAGTAGTAACCGTGATGCTCCAGCCAGATCGCGCGATACCGATCCCGATCCACCAAGTCCCACGCAGGGAACGGCAGATCATCAAGCTGGATGATCACGGGGCGCGCGGGCGTG
>JBGSRB010000095.1:0-13530 GCA_041737735.1 Anaerolineae bacterium
GATGATCTGCCGCCCGCCGACACGCTGTCGGCGGCGCTGGAATTTGAGCGCGGCTTCATCGGTGGATTCACGGCGTCGTATGCCATTCCCAACACGAACCCGAGCGATCTGGTCATTGTGGGCGAGCGCGCCGAACTGCGGATCGGGCATAACACGATCACGCTGATCGAAGCGGGCGCGGCGCGCAGTATTCCTGTTGAGGCAGGCGCAAGCGTCAACCGTGAGCTTGCCGCGTTTGCCGACGCGCTTCAGCATGGCACGCCCCACACCAACTCGCCCGAAAACGCGCTGCAAGATGTCGCGGTGGTGCAAGCGCTGCTCGAGTCAGCCAGCACGGGCGCGCGCACGCCCGTCGAACGGATCGTGCCGTGACGAGTCCGTTGGTTTCGACGGCATGGCTCGAAGATCACCTGCATGATCCCGATCTGCGGATCGTGGATCTTCGCGGGCATGTGCTGCCCGCCAGCGAACCTCCGCCGCATTATTTCAATCACCGCGAAGCGTATCTCACCGCTCACATCGCTGGCGCGGTGTTCGTCGATTGGGTGCATGAGATCACCGATCCCGATGATCCGCGCCACGCGCAGATCGCGCCGCCCGCGCGCTATGAGGCACTGATGCAGCGCATCGGCATCAACGCGGATTCGTTGGTCGTCGCGTATGATGACGCAAACGGTATGTTCGCCGCGCGTCTGTGGTGGAGCTTGAATTATTACGGTCATACGCGCGTCGTTGTGCTGGATGGCGGTTGGGACGCATGGCTCGCGGAAGGTCGCCCGACCGAGTCGGTTGTGCCGACGTATGCACCGGGCAATTTTGTCACGCATGTAAACACCGATCTGCACCGCAATGCCGTGCAAATTGCCGAGCGCATCGGTGAGAATCAGCGCTTGATCGATGTCCGGACACCCGCCGAATACGCCGGACAAGCCTCACGCGCGGAACGGGCGGGGCATATCCCGACGGCGGTCAACCTGCCGCGTGCCGATCTGCTCGATGCCGTGGGTCGGTTGCGTTCACCCGCAGAACTGCGCGCGCTGTTCGCTGAGGCTGATGTCAGCGACGACGCGCAGGATGTCGTGTTCTATTGCAACGGGGGTGTCAGCGCCAGTTTTGGCTTGCTGGCATTGCGCGCGGCGGGATTCACAGGAGGCAGCGTCTATGATGGATCGTGGAAAGATTGGGGCAACGACCCGGATATGCCCATCGCCACCGATTAGAACGGAACAAAACAGCCGATGAGTCAAAGCACGCAGCGCTTGTTTGTCGAAGTGTTTCCGGTGCAGGTGAACGCGCTGCCACACCTGACCGCGTATCGCCTGCTGCACAACGGCGCGGAAGCATCGCGCGCAGCCGTGCGCACGTTGGGCGCGCGCTTGGCGATCACGTTTGCCGAGATGTTCGGCGGTACGTGGGTGTTCACGCGCGGGCGCATCGTCACTGAAAATGCGCCGAATCCGGTGAAGTTGCTGGCGACGCTGCAAGCCGTCAAAGCCGAGAACGCGCGTGCTTTGCGCGAGATCGACGGGATCGAGGAAGATTTTGAGTGGGACGCCGCGCCCGATGCGCTGGCGGATTACATCCTGCGCGGACCCATCGCCACCTTAGAGGGCGCGATCCGCGAGACGCTGCTCAAGACCGTTCACAGCATCCGCCGCACGCGCACGCACCGTGAGTATCGCCTGCGCTCATGGATCGTCGCTGATGCGCCCGCTTTATCGATCTCGGTGATTTCACGCTTGCTCTATGAACCCGACCTGCAAGCCTACGCCGAAACGCTGACCGATCCGCAGGCGTTGATCGGTTTGCAAGTCGTCGATAAGATCAGTGGATCGAGCGGCGAGATCGTCAAGATCGCCGGACAAGCGCAGGAATTGCGCGACCGTTTACTCTCACTGACCGAGAATGACGCGGCGCGGGCGTTGATCACCGAAGCGCCCGCCGATCATTGGGTGGTGCGCGTGCTGGTGGGCGCGCGTGAACTCGATTACGTGACGGATGCGCTCGATCTCGTGATTCGTCCGGAGGACATTACGCAGTTCGACATCAATCGCGCGCAGTTGGAGAAAGCGCTCTACATCAAGCCCGCCGCGCACGCCCAATTGATCAAGATCGTCAGCGATGTGTTGAAAGACACCAACTTGATCAGCGGGGCGTTCAGCACTGATAACGCGCCGCAATTATTTCACCACTATTTACCGGAAATGCCGCGCGTGCAGTTTGCCGATGAACGCCCGCGCGCTTTTCAGCCCAACAAGCTATTCCCTGATTATGCGGCGGGGGGCGATGTGATCGCGCCCAAGTTGACGCACGACACGATCCGCGTCGCGGTGATCAACACGCTGAGCGAAACCACCGCCGATTTTCTCGAAGCATGGCGGCGCACGCTCGAACGCGATCACAAGCTGAAATTAGACGTGGTGCGTGAGCGCAACATGCGCGTGATCACGCCCGTGAATCTCGAAAGTGCGGTGCGCTTGCTGCATAAAGAGAATGCCGATGTTTTTGTCGTTTTTCTGCCCGATGATGCTGACGCGGGCGACGATGAAGGCGTCAACGAACGCTATGCGCGCGCGCAGATCATCGGGCGCGGCTTGCCCTGTTTGATCATCACGGAAAGCGCGATGAATGATGCGGCGGCGATGCCCTCGATCAGCATGGGGCTGAAGGCGCGCGCTGGCTTCACGCCCTATACGCTGGTCGAGCCGTTCCCGTTCGCGGATCGCGTCGTCGGCGTGAACATCATCGAAACGGCGCGGCGGCTGATCGGTCTGGTGCGCGTGTATAAACGCGATGGCGCGCTGCTTGACGCCGTGATCGCGGAAGCCGACGCCGATGATCTCGATGCGTTGTTCGCGGCGCTGTTCATGCGATCCGCGCGCGCGCACCTGACGCGGCAGCGGGTGGTGCTGCATGTCGATGGCAGGCTGAGTCGAGCGGCGGCGCGCGCATTGGGCAGCATTGAGGATGAACTGAACGCTACGTTTATGCCCGTCGAGATCATCCGTGCGGGCGTGCCGCGCCTGTACGCGGTCAACAAAGGGATCGAGCCGCCCGCGTGGGGCAGTGCCTTCCGTTTGAGTGATAGTGAGGCGTTTGTGCAGGCGTCGAACACGTCGGTGCAGCCGCTGCACATCCGCTGTGAGCCGCCGCTGACGATTGAGCAAGCGGTCGCGTCGGTGCTGACCTTCACACTGTTTCATTATGGCGCGGGCTTTGGCGTCAGCCGCCCGTCGAAATTTCCGGTCACGATTCAGGGTGGCGAAGCGCTCGAACAGGGGATCACGCGCGGCGTGTTCCCGACCGATCAGCCTGTGCGCGCTGCATTTTGGTTGTGAAAGTGCGCTATACTGGCGCGGTTACCTAATCAGCGGACACACAGCACATGGATGCACTGCAATTCGTGCCGATTCTGGTCGTGGGCTTCGTCGCGTCGTTGGGCTTAACGCCGCTGTCGCGGGCGGTGGCGCTGCGCTTGGGCGTGGTCGATCAACCGAACCAGCGCAAGCTGCATCGCGCGCCCACCCCCTTGATGGGTGGGTTGGCGATCTTCGTCGGCTTTGCGCTGGCGCTGCTGCTGTTCAGCACGCCCGCGTTCATGATCGAGTTCGGCGCGGTGTTGATCGGCGCGTTGTTCATCGCACTGGTCGGCTTGTGGGATGATCGCTATGAGTTGGGCATTCGCGGCAAACTGATCGCCGAGATCGCCGCCGCGTGCCTGCTGATCGCGGCGGGCGTGCAAATACGTCTGTTCGATCTGCCATTGATCGACTTCCCGCTGACGATTTTATGGGTGGTGGCGGTCACGAATGCGGTGAACTTCCTCGATAACATGGATGGCTTGGCGGCGGGCTTGAGCGCGATTGCGGCGGGCTTCTTCATGCTGATCGCTTATAACGAAGGCTTGACGCTCGTCAGCGCGTTGGCGGCGGCGTTATGCGGCAGCGCGTTCGGCTTCCTCATCTACAATTTCAGCCCCGCCAGCACCTTCATGGGCGATATGGGTGCGCTGCTGTTGGGCTTTGTGCTGGCGGTGGTCGGCATCAAGATCGAGTTCGGCGCGCAGCCGTTGAGCGTTACGTGGATGGTGCCGCTGTTCGTGCTGGCGCTGCCGCTGTTTGATCTGGTGCTGGTGGTGGTCACGCGCATCAGCGAAGGGCGGTCACCGGGGCAGGCGGGCAAGGATCACACGTCGCACCGCCTGATCAGCTTGGGCTTAAACCAGCGCGGAACGCTGGCGGCGCTCTATGCCTTCTGCTTGCTGGCGGGCATCAACGCGCTCTATATCAGCGTTGCGCCGCCTGCCTATGCTTTCACCGCCGGCATGATCGGCTTTGCGCTGTTGGGCGTGTTGTTCATCCTCATGTTCGGGGTGCGGCGGCGTTGGCAACGGGCAGGTATGTAAATCAGCGCTGTGTCAACGCAAAATGTTAAAAGCTGGTGAAGGCAATCGCCATGATTTTTAACGCATAAACACCTTACTGTTAAAACGAGACGTTTAGTATGTGGTCTTGGAAGTGCAAAACTTCCATTTTGGTTAAGTCTCTTTTTGGGAGAGAAGGTCACATGCAAAAGCGTCTATTCTTGATCCTCGCGTTACTCGTTTTCGTGCTGCCGTTCGCGGCGTTCGCGCAAGAAGCCACCCCTGAAATGGAAATGATGGAAGAAGTTGAGCCGATCGAACTGCCTGAAGTTGACGCACTCAGCTATGATGGCGAGATCATCATCGCGGGCAGCTCGACCGTGTTCCCGGTTGCTGAAGTTGCAGTCGAAGCCTTCCAGAGCGCGGGTTTCCCCGGCGACATCACCCTGAGCAGCATTGGTTCGGGCGCAGGACTTGAGCGCTTCTGTGTTGCGGGTGAAACCGACGTTGCCAACGCCAGTCGCGCCATCAACGATGGTGAAGTCGAAGCCTGCGGTCAGCTTGACCCGGCGCGCACCCCGATTGAACTGTACATCGGCATCGACGCGCTCGCCGTCGCCGTCAGCAGTGCCAACGATTTTGTGACTGAACTCACGATTGACCAACTGGCGCGCATTTTCGGTGGTGAATATACGACGTGGGCGGATGTTGACGCCAGCTATCCGGCGGAAGCGATTCAACTGTACAGCCCCGGCACCGACAGCGGCACCTATGACTTCTTCGTTGAAGAAGTGATGGAAGAAATCTACGGCGATGAAGGTCCCGCGCGCATTCTGGAAGCGCCCGGCATTCAGTTCTCGGAAGATGACAACGTGCTGGTGCAGGGTGTCGAAGGCAGCCCCTATGCCATCGGTTACTTCGGTTTTGCTTATTACACCGAAAACGAAGAAGCCCTGACCGCATTGAACATCGAAGGCATTGAGCCGAACGCGGAAACTGCCGAAAGCGGCGAGTATCCGCTGAGCCGCCCGTTGTTCATGTACACCGATGCGGGCATTCTGGCTGCGAAGCCCCAGGTCTATGCCTACCTGAACTTTGTGCTGACCAATGCGAATGAATTCGCGCTTGCCGTCGGTTACTTCCCGACCAGCGTCGAAAACCTGAACACCGCTAAGACGGCGCTGCTTGAAGCTGCCGTGGGTGCGGGTTTGGTCGAAGGCATGTAATTCGCCGTAACTCGGCTGCAAGTTTGGGGGGAGCGGGGCTTTTCGGAGCGTCGCTCCCCTTTGTGCTTGTTTTTTGGCACGCTAATCGTCTATGGGCGCGCGCGCTCATCACTCTCATCTGCTGATGTGACTATGTAAGGGGCAGCCGATGCAAACGCAGATCGAAGCCGGGCGCGAGCGCGGCAGTATCCACACACTGACGGGCAGAACTAACGCCGACACACTGGCACGACGCCCGAACCTGCTTGAAACCGTCATCCGCTATTTGTTAATTGTCTGCGCGGTGATCTCGATTATCACCACTGTTGGGATTGTCATCGTGTTGGGACAAGAGTCGCTGCTGTTTTTCACCAGCGGCGAAGTTGACATTATCGAGTTTTTCACCACGACGCGCTGGCAGCCCCAAGTCGGTAATTTCGGCATTTTACCGCTGCTCAATTCCACCTTAATCACTTCATTGATTGCGATGTTGGTGGCAACGCCGCTTGGCGTTGGTGCAGCGATCTTTTTGAGCGAGTATGCGCCTGAACGATTGCGCGCTTTGCTCAAACCGATTCTGGAGGTTCTGGCGGGTATTCCCACCGTTGTTTATGGTTATTTCGCGCTCAGCTTTATGACGCCGCTGCTGCGCAGCATCTTCGGCAGCGAAACCGTGCAAATTTATAACACGGCTTCAGCGGGCATCGTCATGGGCATCATGATTTTGCCGACGGTCGCCTCGATGAGTGAGGATGCGCTGAGTGCTGTGCCGCGTGCGCTGCGTGAAGCCAGCTATGGCTTGGGCGCAACGAAATTTGAAACCGTGACTAAAGTCGTGTTTCCGGCGGCGCTGTCGGGCATCATCGCGGCGTTCATCGTGGGTGTGTCGCGTGCCGTGGGCGAAACCATGATCGTGGCGCTGGCGGCGGGTGCAGGACCCAATTTCACCTTTAACCCCTTTGAAGCTGCTGAAACCATGACCGGACACATTGTGCGGATCAGCGGCGGCGACATCAGCTATAACACCATTGACTACAACAGCCTGTTTGCGATTGGCTTGACGCTGTTTGTCCTCACGCTGGTGCTGAATTTGATCAGCCGCGCCATTACCCAGCGTTTCCGTGAGGTGTATCAATGAGCGCTGAATTACAACAACAGTCGTTGATGCCCGATGAGCAGGTGTTTCAACAACGTCTGCGCGGGCGGCATCAACGCGGCACACTGTGGAGTGCCTTCTTCTCGCTTTCGACGCTGGTCGCCTTGGCGGCATTGGTCGCGCTATTTTTCAATATTGTTGACAGCGCCTTCGGCTATGTGGTGGCTGAATACGATGTGCCGGTGGATGATGTTGCGCCGGACGGTGATCTCGATCTGCTCAGTGAAACCGAATTACTCGATGTGCTGATCGAGTATGAAGGGGGGCGCATTGCCGTCTTGGTGCGCGATAATCTCAGTCGTGTGCCGACCAGCGAATTCACCAGTAGCCCGATCTCGGAAGTGCTGGCAGGGAGCGAATATCCAGCGGAACTGGCGAACACCACCATTGGCGAACTTTCCGCCAGTGATCGTCCGCAAGTGTTGGGCAACATTTTGCTGCTCAACTCATCGCGCGATCAATTGGAAGTGTATGTTTTTCAGGAAGTGTTAGGCGCTGAACGTATTTTGCGCGTGTGGGGCTTGAGTGAATCGCTGTTGAACCGCGCGGAAATCGAACAAATTGCGGACGAGCGTTTCCCCGATGCGCGCTTGTATTTCCGTTCATGGCTGACTACCGATTTCCTCAACTTGCCCGGTTCTAGTGATGCCGGGCGCGCAGGCGTGAATGTCGCCATTCAAGGCACGCTGCTGCTGGTGATTTTGACGATTGGCGTGGCGTTCCCGATTGGCGTGGGTGCGGCGCTCTATCTGGAAGAATACGCTGATCCGACGCAGCGCCTCAACCGTTTGCTGGAAACCAACATCCGCAATCTGGCGGGCGTGCCGTCGATCATTTATGGTTTGCTCGGTCTGGCGATTTTTGTGCGCGTGTTAAGTGATCTGACGCAAGGGCGAACGCTCATCTCTGCCAGTTTCACCATGGCGCTGCTGGTGCTGCCTGTTGTGATCATCAATGCGCAGGAAGCGCTGCGCGCTGTGCCGTCGTCGCTGCGCGATGCGAGTTATGGCATGGGTGCGACCAAGTGGCAAACCATCTGGCGCGTGGTGCTGCCCGCTGCCATGCCCGGCATTCTGACCGGAACAATTCTCGCGATGAGCCGTGCCATTGGTGAAACCGCGCCGTTGGTGGTGATCGGTGCGGCGACCTTCCTCACCGCGCCCACGCTCAATTACACTTCAGGCTTTACGGCGCTGCCGATTCAGATTTATCAATGGACAGCGCGCCCGCAAAGTGAATATCGCAGCATCGCAGCCGCGGCGATCATTGTGCTGCTGGTCATGCTGCTGCTGTTAAATGCGACCGCCATTATCCTGCGGCAGCGCTTCAGAAGGAGTTTGCAGTCATGACCCAAAACGGTGCTTATGCCATTGAACTGAAAGACGTCAGCATCTACTACAGTGATAATCTGGCAGTTGAGAAGGTCAATCTCAATATCCAGCGCAACAAGGTCACTGCCTTTATTGGTCCGTCGGGCTGCGGTAAATCAACCGTGCTGCGCGCGATCAACCGTATGAACGACTTGATTCCGGGGGCGCGCCTAGAAGGAACGGTGACGTTCAATGGGCGCAACATTTACGAAAATCAGGTGGATGCAGTGGAAGTGCGCCGCCGCATCGGGATGGTGTTTCAGAAGCCCAATCCATTCCCGAAAAGCATCTACGACAACATCGCCTATGGACCTCGTTTGCTGGGTGTGCGCAAGAAAAGCGATCTCGATGATATTGTCGAGCGCAGCTTGCGCGGCGCGGTGTTGTGGGATGAAGTCAAGAACGATCTCAAGAAATCGGGCTTAGCCCTTTCGGGTGGACAGCAGCAGCGTTTGTGCATCGCGCGGACGATTGCGGTCGAACCGGAGATCATTCTGATGGATGAACCGGCGTCAGCGCTTGACCCGATCTCGACGCAGGCGATTGAAGACTTGATGAAGCAGTTGGTCAAGGACTACACAATCGTCATCGTGACGCACAACATGCAGCAGGCGCAGCGTTCATCCGATTTTGTGGCGTTTTACTACATCCGCAAAGATGAAACGGTCGTCGGCAAAGAGAATCGTTGGGGCTATCTGGCTGAATACAGCGAGACCGACAAGCTGTTCAACAACCCTGATCATGAAGAAACCGAACGCTACATTCGCGGAGAGTTCGGTTAGCCCTTTCGCCAGCACACTAGGGGTTTGGCGCGCCAAACCCCGGCGCCGCTGCTTCCCCGCATTCATAACATCCACACCTGACGCGCGCGCGAAGTACGGTAAAATAGACTGCGTACCGTTCGCCTAGGTGAGACCCAAGCAACTTGACGCAAACTCGAAATTCAACTACATTTCGCCACATTGACCGCGCCGCGCTGGTCGCGATGGTGGCATTGATCGCGCTGATCGGCGTTACGGTCGTTTTGGGCGACCGCGTGGGTGTGCGGGTCGAACGCGCCTATCCCGTGGGTGAGGCGCACAGCACCAGCCCGATCATTCTGCAGTTTGATAACGCGATGCAGCGTGACACAGTGGAAAGCCGCCTGCGCGTTGATCCAGCCATTGAGGGCGTGTTCGGGTGGACTGCCAATGCCGTCAGTTTTCGCCCATCCAGCGCGCTGACGCCGGGCAGCAGCTACACCGTCACGCTGGATGCGGGCGCGCTTGGGCAAAACGGACGCGCAGTGTTGAGCGCGTATCAATTCAGCTTCACCGTGCAGCGCCCGCGCGTGGCGTATCTGCTGCCTGCTGATGGTTTTCCACAGAACATCTGGATTGCTGACCCACTTGATCCAGCGGGCGCGGCGCAGATCACGTTTGCGCCCGACGGCGTGTATGATTACGATGTGTCGCCCGATGGCACGCGCATCGCTTTCAGCGAGGCGAACACGCTCAACGGTATTCACGACATCAAGCTGCTGGATCTCGATACGGGCGCACTGACGCAACTCACCAACTGTGTCGATGCAAGCTGTACGAATCCCGTGTGGCGACCGGATGGGCGCGTGATTGCGTATGAGCGCATCGAATATAACTCCGAATTTAGCGTGGGCAGCAGTCCTACGCGCGTGTGGCTGCTGGATGTGACCACCACGCCCGCCACCACGCGCCCGCTGTTTGCCGACTCGCAGATTCTCGGTTATGACCCCCAGTGGTCAGCCGATGGACAGCGCATCGCCTTAATGGATCGCGCGACCAGCGCCATTCTCGTGTATGACTTCAACACTGAGGAGATCGTCGCTGTGCCGAATCTGGCGGGGACGAGCGGCGCGCTTAGCCCCGACGGGCGGACGCTGATCTTCCCTGATATTGTGTTTGAGGAAGGCGCAGCCGCCCGCGAAACTTTACGTCTGGCTGAGATCGACACGGGCGCATTTCGCCTGCTGACGGACCCGAATGAACCGATTGACGACAAGCGCGCGCGCTGGAGCTTCGATGGCGCGTGGGTGGCAGTGGCTCGGCAGGATCACCGAGTGGCGCGGGGCGTGCAGCTCTACCTGTATGATCCGGTGAGCGAGCAAATCCGCTTGTTGACGGACGATCCGCGTTACTCGAATATGTTCTTCCGCTGGGATCCTACGGGCGCGCAGATCGTGATCCAGCGCTTCCCGGAACTGACCGACGATTTGCAGCCCAACACGGCTGGACGCCCCGAAATCTGGACGCTGGATGTCGCCACGCGCGAACTGACCTTGGTCGCCAGCAACGCTTTTCTGCCGCGCTGGATTCCGTGATCGCTGGGGGCGGGCGGCGCTCATCGTCCCCCCCAGAAAATGATGGATCACACGCGCTTAACCTAAAACACTGCGCCGATTGCTATGATCTTCATGATTATAGGTTGCCTCGATCATGGAGATAATGAAATGTCCACAAGTGATCCCAATCGTCGGCTTAAGAGCTTAGTTCAAACGGCACGGGAGGCGGCTCCGCCCTCACCACCACCGCCGAACGCCGTCCGTTCAACGCGAGAACAACCCGCCGCGCTGGTGGAACGCTCGGCTACGTCGGGACGTGGCACCCGCATTAGTATGGGCATCCTCATTTTCTTAGGCTCGCTGCTCGGCTCGCTGCTCGGTGTCGCGGCTGATCTGGGTCAAGCGGCGGAAACAGTCGAACAGGTGCGCGACTTCTTCAACCCTGTCTTGTGTGTGGCGGGCAGTAATACCGTTTTGGGCGATGGCATCGACATGGCGGTGACGTGGGCGCAAGATTTCGACCGTTTACATGATGTGCGCGTCGAAATTCGCGGCGTGGGTTCGGTGAACGGTGTGCAGGAGGCGGCTGAGGGTGGTTGTGTGCATGTGTTAGCCATGTCGGAAGAACTAACCGACGCGCAGTACTTAGCGCTGACAAACGCTGGCGTGCAGATCGACTGTGCCGCCGAGATCGGCTATGACGTGCTGGCGTTTGTGGGGGATAACGCTAATCAAGTGCCGGCGTTGCTGGCGCGTGACCTGCGTCCGGTTTTGTTAGGCGGCATCGACAATTGGAGTCAGGTCGGTGGGCAAGATCGCCCGATCCGGATTTTAGCGCGCCCCGGCAGCGGCACCACCGACTATGTGCTGATCAACGTGGCGCGGTGGGTTGACCCGAATATATATGATGACGTGTATTTCCCGCCGGACACCGACTATCTCCCCTGTTCATCCAATGATGGTTGCTTAAATCGCGCGCTCAGCACCCCCGGTTCGTTATATTGGGTGAGCGTGGCGTGGATGAAAACGCAGCCCGAAGAGTATATCCGCGTCATTCCGATCTTATCCGGTGATGAACGTTACATCGATCCGCTGCGTGAAGATGTCGATCTCAATGAATATTACAGCCGCTTGATCCGCCCGCTGTATATGTATGTGCTGAACAGCCCCAGCATTAACGCTGACCAAAATCGCTTAGCCCGCGAATGGTTGGATTACGTCCGCAGCGTGCAGGGACAGCAAATTTTGGAGCAGTTCAACTTCTATACATTCTTTCGTGCGCCGCGCGCTGTCCCCGTCAATTTGCCGCCCGGTTTTGGCGTGAACGACCAAGGGCTGCGCCCGACTTGTCGCACTTAGCGGGGGTTAAACTCACGGGGAATTAATGCCGTGTGTGTACACTAGCTGGCACTTTGATCAATCGGCTCAGACGCCAAAGGCACAGCACTCATGACCACGCTGCAAGGCAAAGATCGCGCGGATTACGTGCAGAATATGTTCGACCGGATCGCTGCACGCTACAACCTGATGAACCGCTTGATGACCTTCGGGCAAGACCTGCGCTGGCGGCGGTTCGTCATACAGAAGGCGCGGCTGCAAGCGGGCGAAACGCTGCTTGATCTTGCCACTGGCACGGGCGATATTGCCTTTGAAGCCCTGCGCCAAGTGCCGGGTGTAAACGTGGTTGGCGGTGATTTCTCGCTGGGAATGATGCGCGTAGGACAGCACCTCACTTATGGCGATCAGGTGGGGTGGGCGGGTGCGGATGCGCTTAATTTGCCGTTTCCTGATGGGAGTTTTGACGCGATCACGGCGGGCTATTTGATGCGAAATGTGATCGATATTCCGCGCGCATTTGCCGAGCAAAAACGCACCCTGAAAGCGGGCGGGCGTTTGGTCATTCTTGACACGTCGCCGCCCCCCATGAACCTGCTGCGCCCGTTTATCCTGTTCCATTTGCGGGTGGTGATCCCGACGTTGGGGCGGCTGATCAGCGGGAACGGCGATGCCTATGAGTACCTGCCGGAATCGACACAGCAGTTCAAAACACCCGAAGAATTGGCGGCACTCATGCGCGAGTCGGGCTTGCGCAACGTGCAGTATAAAACGTTTATGTTCGACACGATGGCTGTGCATTGGGGCGAGAAATAAGGTGAATGGTGTTCACCTTGCGCGCACTTCTTCCCGTGAGGAAGGTGAATATTGCTCACCTTGAAGGTTAATGTCATACACTGTCGGGTTAATGACGTTAACCTTGAGTGAATGTCATTAACCTTCAATGCGCCAGAGCGTCACCGATGGATTTTCGGGCGCATCGTCGGGTCGGGCATAACTTGCAAGCTGAGTAACCGTGTAGTTGGTGAGCGTCGTCACATCCAAGCCGATGACGGGCGCGCTGTCGATCAACAGCAAGACGTGATCGCGGGCTTGTAAGGCGGTGGTGAGCGCGTCGAGTCCGGGCGCATCAGTGCAGGTCAACGTATAGTCCACGTGCGCGTAGAAGTTGGCGCGGTGGCAGCTATCGGGGAACATGCTGGCGATGATCAGTGCGTCGGGTGCGACATGATTGGGCAAGTCGTGGAGCGCGGCGCGCAGGGCATACCCCGAACTGTGATCGGTGATGTACTGGGCGCGGGCGGCGGCGGGTAAGCGGGTGTGCGGCGGATCGGTGTAGAGATGCAGCGCAAACGGGATGAACACGAGCAGCAAGAGGGCGCTTAGCGCCACCATAAGCGCGCGTGGTCGCATCTGTAGCCATGTGCCGACGCCAGCGCCGCCGAGCGTGAGCAGCACGGGCAGGGCGACGACCAGATGGCGCGTTTGCACTTCACGGGCGAACAGCAAGATGACGAGCAGGGGCAGCAGCGCCGCACCCACTAGCAGGGCGTGATCGCGACCACGCACGGCTAAAATGCCCACGCCGAAGGCGGCGACAACAGCGGTCAGCGGCAGCCCGAACCCCAGTTGATACTCGATGAAGTGCGCGAGATTGACACCGAAGCCGCCGCCAGAGGTTGCAGCGCCGCCGACACTCACCCACCCAAGCGCGATGCCGAACAGGTCTTGCCCGCGCAGCAGCAGATAAGCGACGGGCGGAATGAAGGCGATCAGCACGACCGCGCCGATGATGATGAGCGCGC
>JBGSRB010000124.1:0-1627 GCA_041737735.1 Anaerolineae bacterium
TTGGGCGTCAATCTCGACGAAGGCGCGGCGTATCTGGGCGTGATCACGGCGGCGCTGATCATCGTCGCGCTGATCGCGCGGCGCGAGTCGCGTCCGTTCGGGTGGCTGGCGCTGCTGGCGTATGGGCTGGCGTTAGGACCACTTTTGAAAGTGTTCGATCAACCGGTCGCTTTCACGCTTGATGGATACGCCAGCTTCATCACACTGCCGAGCGCGGCGCTGGCTGATATTCCCCCACTGAATGTGGCGCGCACGCCCGCACGCTTTAATTTCACGCTGGCGCTGACGGCGGCGATTATGGCGGGGTATGGTGCGGCAGTGCTGATGAGACGCCTCACTCTACTAGCGCCTATCCGCTTAGCTGTCGCCCTGATCGCCATCGCGTTGATCGCGTTCGAGTATCAAACCTTCTTCCCGCTGCCCACCGCGCCCGCTGATCTGCCGCCCGCCATCACGCAGATCAGCCAGCGCGATGACGTGCGCGCGGTGTTCAACGCGCCTGCTGACAATCTGGTAGCGGCAAAGGAGGCGCTGTATCTGCAAACCGCGCACCAGCAACCATTGATCGCCGGACAAGACACACGCGCGACGCCCGTCAGCGCGGCGACGTTGACGCTGCTGGCAACCTTCGATCCGGTGCTGCTGCATCAAGCGGGCGCGGATGTCGTGATCATCCAGCGTGTCTACGATAACGGATCGCTGGAAACGCGCGCGCGCGATCAACTGGGCGATCCGGTGTACGTCGATGACCGCTTCGCTCTGTTCGACGTGCCGATCACCGACGCCGCGCCCGCATTCGCCGCGATCACAGCGCCCGACGATGCGATCACGACGGTGCGCGATCTGTATGCTTACGCGCCCGCATCAGGCTGGCTGAATTTCAGCGCGACGCTTGACGCTGACGACGCGCGCCTAGTCACACTGCTGCTCGATGGCGCGCCTGTTCACCAGTGGACGGTCAGCGGCGCGACCAACGTCGATCTCGCGCTGCCCGCTGATGCTGGCGTTTTCCACACGATCACGCTGGCGCTCGATCCGCCCTGCCCCGCGCATTTCCATCCATCGCTGACTTGTCGCACGGTCGATTTAACCGACGCCGCACTCACCTTCACAGAATCCGTGCCTGCTGAACCCATCAACCTTGCGTGGCGGCGGGGAGTCACGCTGGAACGTGGTGCGCTGACGCACATAGATAACGCCCCGCGCGTCGATCTGGTGTGGACGTTTGCCGAAGCGCGCACGACGAACGACATCCGTTATGTGCATGTGTTGAACGCCGACAACGCGCCCATCGCGCAGATCGACGCGCCGATCGGTGATTTTGCCGCGAACACCCGCTGGGTCGAGCGCGTGAGCATCGACTTGCCCGCCGATCTGCCAGCGGGCGAGTATCGCGTCGTCGTCGGTTGGTACGAATACCCGTCGATCACCAATTTCTGTTTAGACACGGGCGATGGCTGCGATCCTGTAGTGGTGATCGGCGTGATCACGGTCGATTAATCGAGTCGACTAGTCGAACAACACCGTGCCGCGCATCTCCATGGGCTGCTGGATCAACCACCAGCCCGCCAGCATCATGAGCAAGAACACCAGCGCCCACGCGATCAACGCGCTGATCGCGTTCCGC
>JBGSRB010000146.1:0-11978 GCA_041737735.1 Anaerolineae bacterium
AATGATCGGGATCGGCTGCGTGTCGGCATTGGCGCGCAGCCGACGACAGACTTCATAGCCGTTCATATCGGGCATCATGACGTCGAGAATGATGAGATCGGGCTTGTCATTCGCGGCGCGCGTCAATGCTTGCCCGCCGGAATTCGCTGCCAACACTTGATAGCCATTGCGTTGAAGCATTAGCCCGATCAGTTTCAGACTGTCAACATCATCGTCAACAACCAGAATTTTCTCAGCCATTGGTGGATGATTTCTTTTCGTGTGCGTAGGTGAACGAATGGTAAGAGTCTAACATGGAACGCTGACCCCGCGCAACTTGCCGGGAGTCCGGCTAGTTCTAATCGCCTACTGCAACGCGCTTCAGGTAAGAGAAATCGAACGATGCTTGCGCCTTGATCAGGTGCAAGACTATAATTTGACGGTGAGTAAATGTTGATCTAACGGGTTGAGGGGAAGGGCGATGCACGTCAACGCAGCGCATGATGACGACGATGCGGTCGAGCTAACGCAGCGCCTGCTGCGGTCGGTTCTCGACAGCGTGAGTGACCCGCTGCTGATCTTCGATCTGGAGTGGCGTTTGCTGCGCGCCAATGCCGCAGCGCTCAGCTTATTTGCGGTTGATCGACACCTCGGCGCGCCGCTGGAACAGGTGATTGATTCCGAGTCGCTCAGCGCGTTTGCGCGCGCGCAGCAGCCTTTGAGCGAATGGGCGTGGGGCGAGCGTGTGTTTATTCCCACCGTGCAGCCTGTGACCACCGATGATGCGGGTGCGGCAGGGTTTATCCTCATGCTGCGCGATGTGACGCAGTATAAACGCCTCAGCCGTAATCAAAACGAGTTTATTCACATTGTCGCGCACGACTTGCGCTCACCGCTGACCTATATGCAGGGTTTTGCCAGCATGATCGGCATGGTGGGTGAGGTCAATGAGCGTCAAAAGCATTTCGTCGATAAAGTGCTGGCGGGCATCAGCCAGATCGCCGCGCTAGTCGATAACATTTCCGACGCGGGGCGCTTCGATGTCGAAACCGGCTTTTATGAAATGAGCCGCGCACACTGCGATCTGCATCAGATTTTGCGCCACATCGTCGATTCTCACCTGATCCCCGACGAAAAAGACGATCTGACGATCAAGGTGGAAGTGGCGGACGACGTGCCGATCATCAATGCCGATCCGAACATGCTTGAGCGCGCGATCACCAATTTATACGACAATGCGATCAAATACACACCGAACGGCGGCACGATCACTGTGCGCGCATTCTGCGAAAATGACCATGTGTTGGTCAACGTGAGCGATAACGGACTTGGCATCACCGAAGAAGATCAACGCCATTTGTTTCAGCGGCATGTGCGCCTTGCCCGCGATGAATATCGCCGCATCAAGGGATCGGGTTTAGGCTTGTTCATCGTTCGCAGCGTGGCGCAGCGGCATGGTGGTGATGCGTGGGTGCGAAGCGCGCCCGATGAAGGCAGCACATTTTTCTTCAGCATTCCGTTGAAAGGCGACAATCTGGTGATCAACAGCGCGACGGTGCAGACTTGAAAATCTGCCCGCCTGCCGCTACGATTACAGGATAGCACGGATGTTCAGCGCCCCGCCCGTCGGGGTGCTGCTGTCTTTTGAGGTGATGCACCATGCCGATCAAGCTGCTGAGTGAAGACATCGTCGCGCAGATCGCGGCGGGTGAGGTGATCGAACGCCCGACTTCAGTCGTGAAAGAGATGCTCGAAAATAGCATCGACGCGGGCGCGCGTCATATTCACATCGCGCTGAGTGGCGATGGGCGGCGGCGGATTCAGATCAGCGATGATGGCTGCGGCATCAACATGGCGGAAGTCGATCTCGCGTTTGCGCGCCATGCCACCAGCAAACTCAACAGCGCCGATGACCTGTACAATATTCGCACGCTCGGTTTTCGTGGCGAAGCGCTGGCAAGCATCGCCGCCGTCAGCCATCTGACGATGACGACACGCCACACCGACGATGCAACAGGAACCCAGCTTAAGATCGTCGGCGGAATGGTGCAGGAACAGCGCGCGATTGGTGCGCCCGCTGGCACTGTGATCGAAGTCGAGCATTTATTTTTCAACATGCCCGCGCGCTTGAAATTCCTCAAGAAGGAAGCCACCGAAAAACGCCAGATCGCCAGCTTGGTCACGCGCTATGCGCTGGCGTATCCACAAATTCGCTTTGTGGTCGAACAGGACGGACGAGAAATTTTCCGCACGAATGGCGGCGGCAACCTGACCGACGTGCTGGTGGGCGCGTTCGGCATTGATCAAGTGCGCGATATGCTCGAAGTCGATGATCAGTATGATGATGTGCGCGTGGTCGGCTTTACATCGATGCCGCGTATGAATCGCGCGGATCGTTCGCGGATTACATTGTTCGTTAATGGGCGTTCGATTCAAGACACCAGCTTAACCTATGCGGTGGTGCAGGCGTATCACACACTGCTGATGACCGGACGCTATCCGATCGCCGTGCTGCTGATCGACGTGCCGCCCGCTGATGTCGATGTCAATGTGCATCCCGCTAAAGCGGAAGTGCGCTTTAAGGATCAGGATGCCGTATTCACGGCGGTGCAGCGCGCTGTGCGCCGCGCCGTGATCAGTCAGGCGCAGACGCCGTATTTGCGCGAACGGCGTCCGCTTGAGGGCGCGGTCGCGTCGGATTGGCAGCCGCATCAGCAGTTGGAAATGGGCTTGAACCTGCAAACGCCGGGACAATTCGCGGGGCATCGCACGGGTGAACGCGATCAACCGACTGATCCGACGGCGATCCCGTATGGGGCGGAAGCGCCCGCCATGCCGCGCACGCTGCCGCTGCTGCGCGTGGTGGGGCAGGTGAGCAGCAGTTACATCGTCGCGGAAGGACCCGCCGGCATGTATCTGATCGATCAGCACGCGGCGCACGAGCGCATCCTATATGAGCAGTTTATGGCGGATTACGCCAAGCAAGAGACGATCTCACAGTTGATGCTGGCAGCGCAAACGGTTCAGGTTGCGCCCGATGAAGCGGCGCTGTTGGAAAGCAATCTGCCTGTACTGAGCGCGCTTGGCTTCACACTGGAGGCGTTTGGGCCCAACACCTTTGTGATCCGCGCGATTCCGGCGCTGCTGGCGGACGCCGATCCGGTGGAATTGATCGCGGGCATGATTGACGATCTCATTCAGGGTAACACGCCGGGGATGGCATCAATTGAGGATAAGATTGTGCTGCGCGTATGCAAAAGCGCCGCTGTCAAAGCCGGACAAATCCTGAACTTTGAGCAGATGCAAGGCTTGATCCGCCAGTTGGAACGCTGCCAGTCCCCATTGACCTGCCCCCATGGTCGCCCAACCATGATCCACTTGAGCCGTGATCATCTCGCGCGTGAGTTCGGGCGCTTGGGTTAGCACGCCAAGACTATCAAGGGCGATCCAGTGGATCGCCTTTGATAGTCTACCGACTCTGCCAGAAAAATGTGCGCCATTGTCCTTCTGGACTGATAAAGGCATAAGCACCCGCCTGATTAGGCGCAGCGATGGTCACACGCCAGCGGATCGTGTGCGCTTCGCCATCGGTGGGGATTAATTCTTCTGGTAGTTCGTAGGACGTGCTGCGCGTGATGTCGGTATGGGTTGCGCCGCTGGTCTCATCTTCAATTTGCACCAGATAGACCTCATTGGGCAGCAGCGCGCCCGCGCTGACCCATTGCAGTTGAAACGCGCGCGGCGGCGCGCTGGCATCCTGCGGCGGGAAGATGACCATTGGCGCGCGATAGGTGGGCGTCAGCGTCGCTGTCTCATTACCGGAGAAGGTTGGGGATAACGTGGGTGTTGCCGTCAACGCGGGGACGTTGATCGGTTCACCCACCACAATCGACACCGAACAATCCGGCCCGCCGCTCGGGTTACTAAAATCACAGCCAATGAAACGCAACTGCGGGTTGAGCGTGGCAAGAATCGTCAAATTAGTGGCGTTGCGACTCGCGATGCCGAGAATGGTTTCACCTTCGCGGACTTCCACCTGAATGATCTCGGCGTCGAACGGCAGCGCGATTTGCTGTTGTACGGGCTGCGCTTGCGCGGTCAGTTCAAAGCCTTCTGGTGTGGGTGTCCCCGTTGGATAAGGGATAAGAATGCTCGATCCAGCCGGCGGCAGGCGATCCAAGCTCATGATGTTGTCGTTGAGCGCCACCACTTCATCAGCCACGCGCAAATCACGATAGAAAAATGGCGGCTGTTGAATGATGAAATATAAAGTGTCGCCATCCTGAATGATATAGGTCGCGTAAGGCTCCGGCGTGGGTGCGGGCGTAAACGTCTCCGTCGGGATCAGAGTCTCGGTGGGCGGTTCAGTGGCTATCTGTGGCGGCGGCGTGAGCGTCGGCGCCAACGTATCTGTCGGTAAAAGCTCCGGCGTGGGCGCAATTGTCGGGTCTTCCGGTGGCGTCGGGCTAGGCTGTGGCACCTGCGCTAATTCGCAGCCAGCAGCCGTGAATAGGATCAGCAGTGCGAGCAGCAGTTTCAATCGTGGCATTTAAGGTCTACTTTCCCACGTGAAAAGTCGGGTTGGGGTGCTAAATAGCGGGTTATCAGGATCATCGAGCTTCACTACGCTGACGAACCAGCGGTATTCGTGGCGCACGCCATCGCTTCCTTGCCACGCATTCGGCACAATATAGGTGAGCGCTTCGGTGTCGGCGGTGTGAGTGCGATTCGCGGTCAGATCTTCGACAGTGACGCGATAGACCTCATTGACGTTGAGCATACCAGTTGCAACCCAACGCAGCGTGATCAGTTCATCCGCGCGAAACAGAATGCGATCCTGCGGGTTGAGCAAGTTCGGTGCGTTAAAGGTGGGCGTGGCGCTTGGCGTGGGCGTTTCACTGCCCGTAAAGGTCGGTGTGCTGGTCGGCATCGGCGTTGGCACAGGAACGCGCACCTCTTGCCCCACGCGCAGCAGCACGGTGCAGCGGGGTCCGCCGTAGGGCTGACCGAAATCGCACTGCGAGAAGGCGATCTCGGGGTTCAACTGCGATAAGACTTCCGCAGTCGTGCCGTAACTGATGGCGATGGACGCCATGCTTTCGTTGGCGATCACGCTGTGCCAGCCGACGCCGGGCAGCAGGGTGGGTGGGGCGTTCGGATCGATGCCCAACGGTGTCGCGGTGACGAAAGCGGGTTCAGCATCGGGATCGCGGGATGGATCGTCATTTAATTCGGGTAATTCGAGTTCGGGCAATACCGCGACCGCAGCATCGGCGGCGGCGGGTGGTGCTTCCGTTTCCGCGTCAGGATCGGCTATTTCAGTCGGCAGCGGAATGATCAGCTCTTGCCCCACCTGAATCCGTTCGGGTGCGGCGAGATTGTTGGTTGATAAAATTAACGGGATCACGTCAAGACTGCGATGTCCGCAGCTCCACGCAAGACTGATTAGATCGTCATTGGGGCGCACTTGCACAATACAGGGCCCCGCTGTCGGGATCATGGTGGCAGTAGGCGGCAGCGGCGTGACCGTCGCCATCGGCGGCGAGGGCGCGAGCGTATTGGTGGCAACCTCAACCGGAGCGGGCAGCACTTGCAGATCGCTGGCATTGGGTGTTAGCGTCGCCAGCGGTGTGATCGTGGGCTGCGCGCGATCGAGCAGCGTCAAACCGCCAAAGCCTAACGCGGCGATACACGCCACCGCTAGCAGCGCGATCAAACCCGTGAACACCGTCGTCGTCCCGCGTGAGCGCGCGCTTTGTTCGAGCAGATCATCTTCGCCATAGCGATAATCGTAGGTCTTGGCGGCGGTAGCGCGCTGTGCGGGTTTAATCGACGCGACATCTTCGAGCGATGTGCCGCAATTTTCGCAAGCGAACGCCTTATGGGGCGCTGCTGTCCCGCAGATCGGGCAGAGTTTATATGAGTCGGGCAACCATCGTCCTCATGAATCAGGGCGAACGCGGTCGTTATTATACCGTTTAGGTTAGGGCTGGCGCGAGGGCGAACCGTTCACGCCAAAATGCGCGCTCGCGTGGCGACGATCTCGCCGTTGATGTGGGCATTCAATGGCACGTTGACATTCGCCATGATCACGGCGTTCTCGATCACTGCGCCCGCGCCAATGCTGCACCCACTTTCGAGATAAGCGTAGGGCCCAATACGCGCGCCGCGCCCGATGTTGACGCGCGGATCGATGCGAACAGGCGGCACGATCTGCACCGAGCCGGGAATCTCGCTGAGGATATAGGCATTATCTTCTTCTTCGAGCAAATGCCGATGCAGCACGATCAGATCGTGATCGCTTTCCACTTGCAACGTCCAACTGGCTTTGATTAGGTGGGCGGGACGTGCTGGTTGCACATACAGGCGGAAAATATCCGCGATTTGCACAGTTTCCGGGTGATCGTGCGCGGTCAGGGTACCGGCAAAGAGGGCAAATTCGAGCGTGCAATGACCAACATTCGCCAACGTGTAAGCGCCAGCGGTTGGCGTCACCGTTAGGGCGCTGACTTGATCACCTTCGAGCAGCGCGAAACAGCCGCCCGAAGTATCGGACAGCGGCGCGTTCGTGCCAACCAGAGTTAGGTTGTAATCATCAGCGGTGGCTTGCAAGCGATCGATCACATGCTGATGTAAAAAGCTGTTGTAACCGCACAGCAGAAAACTTTCGCCCAAGCGCGCGGCGGCTTCACCAATCGCATTCGGCAGTGTGCCATGCTGCGGCAGCAGCACAAAGTTGACCTCGGCATTGGGAACCCAGTGATCATGAAGATACGACGCAACACCGCCTTCATCCGTTCCGATGATGACGACAAAGCGCGAGATGCCTGCACGCAGCAGGCGATCCATCAAGCGGGCGACCAGTGGCTTGCCCAACGCGGGCAGCATGGCGCGCGGTCGGTTATAGATCAATTGGCTTTTATGGCGTGGGCTTCCGGTGGCGACAACGACCGCGCAATTGGTCACAGTAGCTTCTCCCTTGAACGCTCGTGATTATAACAGCATCAATCGGGGCGCAAGGTTGCATTCTTGATATATCGGCGTGGGTTTTGTTCCACACATCGTGAAGCGCGCGTTATAATCAAAAGATAATAGACGTGGTTCGAGCATGGGTAGGGGAAAATGTCGTGACTTTGCACAAAAAGCTGCTGACTTATCATCTGCGACGGCTGCAAGATAAAGATCGGGCTGTGCGCCTCAAAACCATTCAGGAATTGATTGAACTGAATGATGTTGAAGCGCTGGAGGCGTTGAAGCACACTTACGAAAATGATCCCGATCAAGAGGTGCAGAAAGCCGCACGTGAAGCCGGACGACGCATTTTCGTCAGCAATCAAGAACCGCAGTCGTGAAATCGATCATCGCTCAAGCTGATGAAGCGTAAGGGATTGGTGTGCCAATCCCTTACGTATACCGATGATCAACCACACAGGGCGCGCACACGCTCATCGATTTGCGCGGCACTGGCTTGCAAGCTGGCGAGTCGTTCACGCTCACGCGCGACAACATCGGGGCGCGCCCGGCTGACAAACCCTTCATTCCCTAACATGCCTTCGGTGCGTGCGATCTGTTCGCTCAGCTTTTCGCGTTCGCGCGTCAGACGCTCACATTCGGCTGCCATATCGATAAAATCCGCCAGCGGCAGATACAGCGTGACCTCACCCGCCACCACCGACGCGGCTTGATCCGGCGCTTCATTGGCGTTGGTCAGCACGCGCAGTTCCGCGACGTTGCATAAGCGCGCGAACAGATAAGCATACTGCTCAATCGCCGTGGTTAAATCGCCCGCCAGCGCCAGCGCGCTGATCTTGCGCGATGGCTCGACGTTGTATTCTTCGCGGGCGTTACGCACACCGCGCACAAGATCGATCAGCAGGGTTGTGCCACGCTCAGCATCTTCATCGATAAAATGCGCGTCTGCTTGCGGGAATGTGGCGAGAATCAGCGCGGGCGCGTCATTGGCGCGGCGCGGCAGAAAGCTCCAGATTTCTTCAGTCACGAACGGCATATAGGGGTGCAGCAGGCGCAGCGCTTGATCATAGACGTAGACCAACACCTGCTGGGTGGCGGCTTTTTGCTCATCCGTGCCGTTATACAGCGGATGCTTCGCCATCTCGATATACCAGTCGGCAAACTCACTGTAGCTAAATTCGTCGATCTGGCGACCGGCTTCACCGTATTGATGCGCCGCGAATAAGCGCTCGACACTGGTGATCAGCTTGTGCAAGCGGCTGAGAATCCAGCGCGAGGGCAGGTCAAGCTGATCGCGCTGCAGCAGTTCGGGCGTGAAATCGGGCGCGAGATTCTGCGTGATGAAGTTGCCCATCTGCCAGATTTTATTGACAAAACGCCAATTGCGCTCAACACGATCTTCGTCAAGGTTGATGTCCTGACCGGGTGTGCCGCTGGTCACGAGCGTGAAGCGCAGCGGGTCAGCGCCGTATTTCTCGACCAGTTCGAGCGCATCGATCACGTTGCCGAGCGTCTTGCTGATTTTGCGCCCGAATTTATCGCGCACCAACCCGTGTAGATACACCGTCGTGAAGGGCGGCTGCTCGGTGAACCACAAGCCCATCATGATCATGCGCGCCACCCAGAAGAAAAGAATATCGTAGCCTGTTTCCATCATGGTGGTGGGATAAAAACGCTTAAGATCGGCGGTTTGTTCGGGCCAGCCCAAGGTGCTGAAGGGCCATAAACCGCTGCTGAACCACGTATCGAGAACGTCTTCTTCCGGTGTCCATGTGTAGTTCGGGCGCTCTTTGGGCGCGTCTTTACCGACATAGATCGCGCCGTCCGAGCCATACCACACGGGAATGCGATGTCCCCACCACAACTGACGGCTGATGCACCAATCTTCGATGTTTTCGAGCCAGTGATAGTAAACTTTCTCGAAGCGTTCCGGCACGATCTTGATCTGCCCGCTGCGAACAGCGTCCAGCGCTTTATCCGCCAGTGGTTGAATCTTCAGGAACCACTGTTCGCTGACCAACGGCTCGACAATCTCGCCACCGCGCTGCGAACGCGGCACGGCATGAAGATGATCGCGCACGTCGAGCGTCAAACCCTGCGTTGTCATGTCTACCCATAATTTTTCACGCGCAGCAAAGCGATCCATGCCTGCGTAAGCGCCCGCATTCTCGTTGAGCGTGGCGTCACGGTTCATGATGTTGATCAGCGGCAGGTTGTGACGCTGCCCGATCTCGTAGTCGTTGAAGTCATGCGCGGGCGTGATCTTGAGCGCACCCGTGCCGAACGCGCGATCCACGTACTCATCCGCGATGATCGGAATCGCACGGTTGAGCATTGGCACCAGCGCATTCTGCCCAATCAAGTGTTGATAGCGTTCATCGTCGGGATGCACCGCTACCGCCGTATCGCCCAGAATGGTTTCGGGGCGCGTAGACGCAACTGGGATAAATTCACCGCTCTCCGTCGGATAGTTGAAGAAATACAGCTTGCCGTTTTCTTCTTCGCGCTCGACTTCGAGATCAGACACCGCCGTGCGTAAACCGGGACTCCAGTTGATCAAGCGCGTGCCACGATAGATCAAACCTTGCTCATACAAGCGGATGAACACCTCTTGCACGGCTGCCGATAAGCCATCATCGAGCGTAAAGCGTTCCCGATCCCAGTCGCAGCTTGCGCCCAAGCGCCGCAGTTGGCGAATGATCGTGCCGCCGTATTTCTCTTTCCATTCCCATGTGCGCGCCAGAAATTCTTCGCGTCCGATTTCCTCGCGGCTGGTGCCTTCATCGTGCAGCATCTTCTCGATCTGAAGCTGCGTGGCGATCCCCGCGTGATCCGTGCCGGGAACCCACAGCGCCGCTTTGCCCGTCATGCGCGCGTGGCGGATCATCAAATCTTCTAACGTGCTGAACAGCGCATGACCGATGTGCAGCGCTCCGGTCACGTTCGGCGGCGGCATACTGATCACGTAAGGCTCAGCGTCAGGCGGGGCGGCTTCCGGCTTAAACCACTGATTGTCTTCCCACCACGCATACAAGCGCGGCTCGGCGGCTTTGAAGTCGAAATTCTTCGGCATCGACTTGATGGTTGTTGTCATGTGTTCGCTCTCCAGGTTTGAAAGTTTGCCAAGTGTCAACGTTTAACCCGGCTTGCGTGCCACCAGCACACGCTCGCTGCGGTCGGGGTGATCGGTGATATCGGTGAAGCCCGTTTCGAGCAGCACAACTTTTGCCTCATCGGTCGAAAGCGGGCGATAGAGAACGCGGCGCTTGATGACCTCATAATGCCGCCCGCGCCCATGAACGATGAACAAATTTTGGCGGGCGAGAATCGGCGGGCCATCGCGCCATTCCCAAATATCGAAGGTGATGAACTCGTGATCATCATCCAGCGTATGCGCCAGACCAGGCAGGAAGCGCGGGCGATCCTCCATGAAGGGGGCGAAGTCACGCATCCCGATCACCAGCATTCCGCCGGGGCGCAGCAGTGCGTGAAAATTCCGCAGCGCCTGTTCGATTTCGTCATCTTCGGTCAGGTGGGGCAGGGCATTGCCTTTGCTGATGATGGCGTCGAAAGGACCTTTAACATGCTGCGGCAGTTCGAGAAAATCGGCGCGGATTAAGCGGATTTTGTCGCGCAGCTTATACTGCTCGGCAATGTCGGAGGCTTTCCGCAGCATGGCGGAACTGGGATCGGCAGCGGTGACTTCAAAGCCAAGCTGCGCCAGCGGGATCGCCTGCGCGCCTGCCCCGCACGACGCATCCAGCACGCGCTTGATCGCCTGCCCGCGAAAGAGTGCGCGCAAACTCAAGCCTTCGCGTTCCATTTGCACTTCCCAGTCGCGGAAGAAAAACGGATAGAACTCAGCGATAGCGTCGTAAAAGCGATTGGTGTTGTTCTTCGCAGGCATCACGACCTCACGAGTAAGCAAAAATAAAACAGCCTTCTTCGCACACAAGGACGAAAAAGGCTGTTTTCGCGGTACCACCTTGATTCCAGCAGGCGTGATGCACGCACACTGGCTCTCTAAAGCGCGTTAACGGGCGCAGCGCGGCGCGGTTTACTGTGAGTTCAACCGCGCGACTCACGGGCGACTTTCCGCAGGGATTCACGAGTGGGCTTGCAGCCGATGACCCACAATCTCTGGCGTGAGGAACTGCGTACTACTCCCGATCGCAGTCATTGATGAGATGTGATTATACAGAAAATTATAATGCGCTTGCACGCGTCGTCAATCCCCCGATCCGAGCGGATTGGGTTGAATTTGCAGCAGCGCGCGAATGCGATCCGACACCATATCAATCGCCACGCGGTTATAACCGCCTTCGGGGATGATCACATCGGCATAGCGCTTACTCGGCTCAACAAACTCAAGGTGCATCGGGCGCACGGTGGTCAAGTATTGCTCGATGACCGACTCGGCGGTGCGTCCGCGTTCGGCAATGTCGCGCATCAAACGGCGGATGAAGCGAATATCGGCGTCGGTATCGACGAAGATTTTCACGTCGAACAACGGGCGCAAGCTCGGTTCCGCCAAAATCAGGATGCCTTCGACTAAGATGATCGGATGAGGCGCGATGCGCTCGGTCTGTTCAGCGCGGACATAACGCGCGAAATCGTACACTGGAATTTCCGCCGCTTGCCACTGCTGAAGCTGCGTAATGTGCTGGCACATGAGCGCGGTATCGAGCGAATCGGGATGATCGAAATTGACCTGAATCCGTTCCTCAAAGGGCAGATTATCGAAGTCTTTGTAGTAGGCGTCGTGCGGCAGGTAGGCGATATTCTGACTGCCCACACGCTCCAGAATCGCGCTGGAAATAGTCGTCTTGCCTGAACCCGTTCCGCCCGCAACGGCAATGGTGACGGGGCGGGGACGTTCCGTTTGCACGCGGTTGTTCCTTCTCGTCGGCAGCGGATTAAAAAAAGCGCCCGCAGGTGTGGGCTAACCTGACGGGCGATGCGTGAGCCACCGGTGGGATTTGAACCCACAACCTCACGCTTACGAAGCGTATGCTCTGCCGTTGAGC
>JBGSRB010000150.1:0-4021 GCA_041737735.1 Anaerolineae bacterium
GCGGATGGCGTCACTGATGGCGTGATCGTGTCGGTGGGCGACGGTGTGAACGTTGCTGTGAACGTCGGCGTCAAGGTCGCGGACGGTGTTACCGACGGCGTGATCGTGTCCGTGGGCGACGGTGTGAACGTTGCTGTGAACGGCGCAGACGGCGTCACCGATGGCGTGATCGTGTCCGTGGGTAGCGGCGTATGTGTCGCTGTGAACGTCGGCGTCAAGGTCGCGGATGGCGTCACCGACGGCGTGATTGTATCTGTGGGCGAAGGCGTAGGCGTGGCTGTGAATGTCGGCGTGAAGGTCGCGGACGGCGTTACTGACGGCGTGAGCGTGTCCGTGGGTAGCGGCGTATACGTTGCTGTGAACGTCGGCGTGAAGGTTGCAGACGGTGTCACCGACGGCGTGATCGTCTCCGTGGGCGATGGCGTAAACGTCGCGGATGGCGTTACCGATGGTGTGATCGTGTCCGTAGGCGTCAGTGATGGTGTGAGGGTTGCGCTCGGCGTTAAAGTGGCGCTGGCAGTGCCGGATGGCGTGATCGTCGGTGAAGGCGTCAGCGCGCCGAGTCGTAAAATCGGCAGGGCGGCGAGATCATCCGCCCACTGCACCAACGGACGAAACACCCATGCGAAGCCATGTTCATAACGAATGAGTATCCACGTGTTTTCGGGAATACGTCCCACGGGTTCGAGCGCCGCGCCGGGATCGAGCAGCCCGATCACATCAAAGCGTGAACCGGGTCCCGAACGCACAAAGACTAACGCCTCCGAACGCACCCAATTGCCGGTGGGTGTCGGTGTCGCCAGCGTAATCGGATCAGTGGGGCTGACGGCGGGTGTGGGCGTCAGATTAGTTTCGTCGAGGGTGGGCAGCGCATCAACGTCGATGTCCCACGACGCGAGATCGCGCCGAATCCAGCCGAAGCCCGCGCGCCCGTAGCGGATCAGCACCCAACCGGCGTCGTCGCTGCGATTCAGCGCGATGAGGGTATCCCCGCTGACCAAGCGCCCGACCGGTGTAAAGGTCTCGCCGGGACCCCCGCGCACGAAAATATCCGCCGCAGTCACAAAACTGCCGCTTGGCGTCGGTGCGACATCCTGCGCGCTTAACGACGCGGGCAGCACCATAATCAAGCAGACCAGCAGCAGAACGAGCGTTTTCACGCACAGCCTCAATCTCGTGAAGAAGCACAACGCGCATAATCCTAGCACGAACGTGCCGCGCTCACCACACGCTCACCCACCCATATCATCCATTTCATCCATCTCATCAGCCAGCGGCGCAGGCGACTCCGCGCCCACTGTAAAGCTGATCGACGGATTGATCGGTTGTCCATCAGCCGACATTTGCACTGACCAACTGCCCGATCCGAAGTTTGCGTCGGTCGGTTCGATGAAGAACCACAGGCAGAAATCGCTGCTGCTGGTCGAAACTGTGAATGACTCGGAAAAATCGGGCTGGGTTTGATAACTCCACTGCACGCTCATGACTGTGCCAGCGCGGATATTGAGCGCGCGCGTGGTGACGTAGATGCGGCGCACATCGGCGGCGAACGCGCGCGTGATCGTGTCGGCACACCCATCGGCATCACGCACGGTCAGCGCGGTTTCGACCTGGGTGAAGGTCATACCATCTATGGTCGAACCCGCGCCATTGGGCGCATCCACCGGGAACGCCCCCGCGCCTTCCGGCGCAGCATCAGCACCAGCGGCAAACGCTTCGGGCGTGGCGTTCCAACGTTCGACGAACGAGTCGGGATTGTTATCGCCAAAACCAAGCGCCTGCGGTGTGGGCGGCAGCGCCACACGCAGCGTCGCCAGCAGCATTTGATTACGATTATCCGCCTGCACCATGTAGGCTTCGGCGAATTCAGCGGTCGCCTGAATTTGTTCGCGCTGGACATCCAGCGCTTGCGCGATGCTGGTCGCCTCATCGATAAAGCCTTCACGCTGCGCGCGCAGGGTGGCAGCCGGGTCTTCCGGCGTGATCGCGCTGCACGCTGTGGTCAGCAGCAGCGCCAGCCCGAGAACGCGCCCGATCATGTTTAGGTTGAGAAGTGACATAACGCTCAAGAGTAACGTACCCGTTTAAGCTTCAATCATGCAGCACGATACCAGACCCGTGCGCGCCGCGCAACAGGCGATACGGTTAGAGCGGCTAAACCATGTCGCGCGGGTGTGCTTTAACGACGTGGGGTTGACACAAAAAGCGAACCCGTTGCTGCGGCACGGGTTCGCTTTAGGTCGTGCTTTATGCCCCCAACAGGACTCGAACCTGTGCCTCTGCCTCCGGAGGGCAACGCTCTATCCGCTGAGCTATGGGGGCGCATGATCACCTTCAGCATAGCAAATTTTCGCAAGGCGGGCAATCCCCGAAAACGCCGCAGCGCCAGCGGATCGTATAAAAATCGCGGGCGTTGTGTTATAGTGACGGCGATGATCAACCTGAGCGACGAGGCTGTGATGAGTCTCGACAACCAACCGAACCTAATGCTCGACACTTATGCCGACTTGATCGACAGTCATGCTGTCGTGATTATTCCGGCGCACAACGAAGAACGCTATATCGGCAGCGTGGTGATCAAAGCGCGGCGCATCGCCAACACGGTGATCGTCGTCGATGATGGATCGTCTGATTCGACGGCGGAAATCGCGGAACTGGCGGGCGCACTGGTCGTGCGTCATGAAGTCAATCGCGGTAAAGGCGTGGCGCTTAACACGGGCTTCAAGCGCGCGCGTGACTTCAACCCCGATGTGGTGATCACGCTGGATGGCGACTGGCAACACCGCCCCGAAGAAATGGCACTGGTCGCCGCGCCAATTCTCAAGGATGAGGCGGACATTGTCGTCGGATCGCGCTATCTCGCCAAGCACAGCGATGTACCGAGGCAGCGCGTGATTGGGCATTGGGGCTTCACCTCGTTCACCAACATCGTCAGCGGCGTGGCGTTGACCGACTCGCAAAGCGGCTATCGTGCTTTTTCGCGCGCCGCGCTCAACGCGCTGTCGTTCAGTTCGGACAGCTTCTCGGTCGAGTCGGAAATGCAATTTCTCGCCAAAGATCACAAGCTGCGCGTGCTGGAAGTGCCGATCACGGTGCGCTATGTCGATAAGCCCAAGCGTAATGTGCTGCATCACGGCATGATCGTGCTGAACGGCATTCTGCGTTTGGTGGCGCAGCATCGTCCGCTGCTATTTTTCGCCGTGCCGGGCGTCGTCATTCTGCTGATCGGGTTGGTGTTGGGCGGTTGGGTGGTGTATACCTACAACCTGCATCAAGCGCTGGCGGTTGGTACGGCGCTGATCGTCGTGTTGCTGGTGCTGGTGGGCGTTTTCCTGCTGTTCACGGGCATCGTGTTACATTCGCTGCGTGTGCTACTAACCGAACTCAAAGACCCGAATCCAAGCTGATCGACTGCCAACCTCAGGAGCAAGTCACGCATGAAGCTCGAAATCGAAAGCGTGCATCTCGACGCGATCAAGGTGATCCGTCATCACGTGTTTGAGGATGAACGCGGCTTTTTCATGGAAGTGTTTCACCAACACGATTATCAAGCGGTGGGTTTGCCGCATCAGTTCGCGCAGATCAACCGTTCCGGCTCGAAACAGGGTGTCGTGCGCGGCTTACACTTTCAATATGCGCCGCAGATGGCGAAATTGATGACGGTGGTGCGCGGACGCGCGCTGCTCGTGGCGGTCGATATTCGCTATAACTCGCCCTCTTTGGGGCAGTGGTTCGGCATCGAAATCGCCGCCGAAGATCGCAAGCAGTTGTGGGCGCCCGCCGGTTTCGCACGCGGCTTCGCGGTGCTTTCCGAATTTGCCGAGATTCAATATTTCTGCACCAGCAACTACACGCCAGCGGGCGAAGCGGGCATCCGTTGGAATGACCCGCAGATCGGCGTGACGTGGGGCATCGACGATCCGACGGTGTCGGCGCGTGATGCACAAGCCATCAGTTTAGAGCAATGGTTAGCCACGCCTGAAGCTAAACTTTTTCCTTATGAACCGCATGAACCGCCCAC
>JBGSRB010000158.1:0-6464 GCA_041737735.1 Anaerolineae bacterium
CTTCCGCGTGATTCCCCTGCCTGCTTGTCCCCAAGCGACCTTGCCCAAGAAAGAGTTGCATCAGTACATTCCCGATTTTGTCGCTAGTTTCGTAGCGTTCACGCAGGAACACGCGCTTGAGTATCACATTCTCGACTGCCATTATTATCTATCGGGCATGATCGGGATCGAAATTCAAAAGCAGCAGCACCAACCCCTCATCATGACCTTTCACACGCTGGCACTGATGAAAAATCTGGTCGCGCGCGACGATCTCGAAAAAGAAACGCGCGAACGTATCGAAGCCGAACTGACACTGGTGCGCGCCGCCGACGCCGTTGTCGCCCCCAGCACCAATGAACGGCAGTATCTCGAATACCTCTACGAAACCGACCCGAAGAAGATTCATATCATTCATCCGGGTGTCGATCTCAACTTGTTCAAGCCCCACGCGCAAGCTGAAGCTAAAGCCTGCATCGGCGCTGACCCCGATCACAAAGTGATCGTGTTCGTCGGGCGCATCGAACCGCTGAAAGGCATCGACGGCTTGTTGTACGCCATGAAAATCTTGAGCAGCAAACACCCCGATGAGAATGTCTGCCTCTGGATTGTCGGCGGCGATATTTCGCAGCCCATCAATCAATGGTCGAAGGAATTACAAAAACTCGAACAACTGCGCCGCGTTTTGAATCTGCATTCGATGGTAAAATTCGTCGGACAGCGCCCGCAGCACGAGTTGCCCTGTTACTACAACGCCGCTGAAATGGTCGTGATGAACTCGCATTACGAATCCTTCAGCATGACCGCCGCGGAAGCGATGGCGTGCGGCGTTCCAGTGATCACGACCAATGTCGCGGGTGTGTCGATGTTGATGGATGAACAGCGTGAAGCGCTGATCACATCAGCGAATAACCCGCTGCTGTTGGCAGACAAAATGGAGCAGCTCTTGTTTCAGCCCGAAACACGCGACGCCTTGCGCGATGCACTGCGTGATAATGTCGTCAACCTAACGTGGGACACCACCGCCGACGCTGCCAGCGCCATCTACGCAGGTTTGACCCTGAACCAAACGCATAGAGTGAGTGAACAATGACTTATTATATCTTCCGGCACGGCATGGCGATCCGCCCTAACGAGAGTTACGGCAGCCGCGTGCTGACCGCCGAATTGCTGCCTGAAGGCATCCCGCCGATTGAACGACTGGCGCGTTATTTGCTGCATGTGCCGTCGGATTACAACGCCTGCTCGGAAGTGCTGCGCTGCCGCCAAACCGCGGGCATCGTCACGGAAACGACGGGCAAGCAGTTCATCATCGACCCGCGTCTGCGCGAATATCATCAAGAGACCTTCGATCAGTTGTCCGCGCGCGTTCAGGAATTCGCCACTGAGCTGGAAACGAGTAGCTATCAAAACGCGCTGATCTGCACGCATGGCGCGGTCATCGCCGCGCTCAAACATTATCTGACCGAAGGCATATTCGACCGCCGCCACGAAACCGATTATGTCCAAACCGGACAGATGTTGGTCATTCACGATGACGGCACAACCGAAGTGCTGGATTTCAACAACGAAAGCGTGATCTAGCTCATGCGTGTGCTGGTCATCGCGCCTCATCCCGACGACGATGCTATCGGCTGCGGCGGCAGCATCGTGCAGCACGCTCAACGGGGCGACAGTGTGCAGGTCGTTTACGTGACATCGGGTGAACACGGCAGCCCGGTGTATACGCCCGCCGAACTCGCCGCCATCCGTGAAGGCGAAGCGGCGCAAGGCGCGCGCGTTCTCGGCGCGGAAAGTACCGTATTCCTGCGCCAACCCGATGGCGGCGTGAGCTACAGCGTCGAATTGGTCAACCAGTTCATCACACTAATCCGCACGCACAAACCCGAAGTTTTATATCTACCCCACAGCGCCGACGGACACAAAGATCACCAAGCCACGCACGAAATTGTGCAAGAAGCTGTCGGGCGCGCGGGCGGCAACAGCTTTCCTGAACATGGGGGCAAAGCATGGGGCATCGACACGATTTTAGGGTATGAAGTCTGGACTCCCCTGCCCCGTTTTCAGTACGTCAACGACATCACCGCCGTGATCGACGTGAAGCTCGCCGCCCTGCGCGAGCATCGCTCGCAGCTTGACAATGTGCCATATGACGATGCCGCGCGCAGTCTCAGCCGATTTCGCGGCGCGATGACCGAACGCGGCACTTACTGCGAATGTTACGAAGTGTTGAAGGTGGCGCGGCTGTTTTGAGCCGCGTTCAAGTTGTGAGGTATTCCGCTTGATCCGTTTTAGTCTGCGTTGGGCGCTGCTGATCAGCAGCGTCGCCCTGCTTTCAATCGTCATCGTTCACCCACTTAGCACCCGCGCCCAAACCACCAAGCCGTTTATCCTGCCTGTGGCGGAACCGCCGAGTCCTTCATCATGGCTGCTCGGTCAGCCTTACGGGAATACCATCGGCGCCTTTGTGCGCGGCGATGATTGGTACTCCGCCGGGCAGCGCCTCCACTTCGGCATCGATCTGTCCATGCCTTGCGGCACGGAACTGGTCGCCGTTGCCGATGGTGTGGTCGCCTTCGTCGATGATCTCGGTTTCGGATCAGGACCGCATAATCTGCTGCTGCGTCATGATGAAGCGGGCGTGATTACGCTGTACGGGCATCTGCTCGAACGCCCGCTATTGGTTCCGGGGCAACCCGTCACACAGGGACAGGTGATCGGACTCAGCGGTGATCCCGATGTCACCTGTGACTCGCGTCCGCATCTCCATTTTGAAGTGCGCGCGCTTGGCTACCGTGATGCCTATAATCCGGTGGATTATATCGACGCCGACTGGCACGCGCTGGCAGCCGTTGGATCATTTCAAAGCCCGCTGTTTCAGCAGGATTTAGACAACGCGCGCCGCTGGCTCAGCATTGACGATCAGCCCGCCGTTGCCTTTGGTGGGCGCGCGCTTAACCTGTATCAAGCGCCCTTCCCCAATACGCGCGATACACTATCTGCGCCTAACCCACCGTTAGCGGTGGAAGCCGCGCCGCTGCCCGACACATGGATCATGCGCCGCATCGGCTATGATGGTTGCTGCGCCAATGCGTCATGGAGTCCGACTGATCCCACGCGCATCTACATGCTCGATGGCGCGCCCAACCAACGTGCCGCCATTTACCAGTGGGATGCCGAAACCGGCGCTCCCATCGCCATGATCGGACAAGCGCCGCCGCCGCTCACATCACCCGATGGATCGCACATCATCACCCGCGAAAACGGACAGGTGACAATCCGCCGTGTGAGCGACAACAGCGCATGGACCGTGAACACTGAAAATATCCTGCCATCGATCAGTACAGATAATACGCGCTTGCTCTGGCAGATCACGCGCACAGCCATCAGCGCCAATCAAAGCGCGCCCGCAACCGAAATCTGGATCGCGGACATCGACGGCGCCAATGCGCGTATGATCGTTACACAAGCGGGCATTTCCGCGCGCTGGCTCGACGATTCGCGCCTGCTGATCAGCCTGCGCCAGCAGCAAAACACCGTGCTGGCGATCTACAACACCGCTGACGATACCTCCGCCGTGTTGGGTGCATGGGATCGAATGCGTGGTTTAAGCATTGCGCCCGGCGGCGGCAGCGTGCTGTTTTATCTCACCTACAACGATGATCCGGCGCTCAATGGTATCTATCATCTGCCCACACAGGCGGGCGCACAGGCGCGCCAGTTGGATTGGTTCGGCGCGTGGCGCTGGCGTGATGCCGACAGCGTGTATTATCTGTCCTTCAACGACGGACGCGCACCGCACACCCTCTGGCATTACGATTTGACGACCGATGCCCAGCGTCAGTTGAACACGCAGCCCTTTACCGTTGCTAACGGTGATTGGTCGGTCAGCCCCGACGGACAGCGCATCGCCTTCTGGAACGCTGCCGATCTTACGCTCTGGCTGTGGGAAGGCGGCTAGCGCGCTATACTCAGGTTGATTTATTGGCTTCAGAAATGAATGAGGTGGATCATGCAGTATCGGCAGATGGGCAAAACGGGCTTGCGCGTCAGCGAGTTGTGTCTCGGCGCGATGACCTTCGGACGCGAAACGCCGGAGGACGAAAGTTACGCGATCATGGATCGCTTTGTCGAGCAAGGCGGCAACTTCATCGACACCGCCGATGTCTATTCGCGCGGGATTTCCGAAACCATCGTCGGCAAATGGATGCAAACTCAGCCGCGCGATCAAGTTGTGGTGGCGACCAAAGTCCGCTTTCCGATGGGTGACGCGCCGAACGATTACGGTGTCAGCCGCAAGCACATCATGGCTGGCGTCGAAAGCAGTCTGCGCCGCCTCAACACCGACTATATCGACCTATATCAAGTTCATTGTTGGGATGCCCGCACGCCGCTCGAGGAAACTCTCAGCACACTCGATCAACTGGTCAAGTCGGGCAAAGTCCGGTATATCGGCACGAGCAATTTCACGGGCTGGCAACTGCAAAAAGCGGTGGACATCAGCGCGCGCATGGGTTGGGAGCCGTTCACGTGTTTGCAACCGCTGTACAATCTGCTAAACCGCACGCTCGAATGGGAACTCGTCCCTGTTTGCCTCAATGAAGGCGTCGGCATCATCCCATGGAGTCCGCTGCGCGGCGGGTGGCTCAGCGGCAAGTATCAGCGTGGCATGAGCGCCCCCATCGAAAACACCCGCGTTGACAGTGCCAGTAAAAATAACTGGAGCGAATCATGGGAAAACATGAACCGTGAAAGCACGTGGCGTGTTCTCGATGAACTGCACGCGGTCAGCGCCGAAAGCGGCAAAACACCCGCACAGATAGCGCTCAACTGGCTGCTGCATAAACCGAGTGTCACCGCGCCGATCATCGGTGTGCGTACCATGCAACATCTTGAGAATAACATGGGCGCAGTCGATTGGTCGCTCGATCCGGAACACATGGCACGGCTCGATGCGGTCAGCGAACCCGAACTGGTGTATCCTTATGATTTCGTCGCGCGGATGAACAGCTAAACTCGGTGAAATTCTGCCTTGACAGCGCGGGGAGAGGCTTCTATACTTCCCTTTGTTAACTGGGGATGTGGTGTAGCGGTTAACATATTGCCCTGTCAAGGCAAAGATCGCGGGTTCGAACCCCGTCATCCCCGAATCAGCCACTCTGGTATTGTCACCCGGCGTCAAGCTTTCTGAGCTTGGCGCTTTTTCGTTTTCCGCATCTGTCGCTTCTCCTGCGTCTGACAATTCTATAACCATGATCGACGACACCTCATCAGGTCTGACCACCCGATGAGGTGCCTAACCTAGCGCTGCAAAACCAGCGCCAGGCTGGGAGTGATTTTATCACACCCTCCTTGGTGCCAGTTAGCCTGCACTGAGGAGGGTGTTTTGCTTTTTGGGGCGTGAGCTGCCTGAAATGCACGGGAAATGGTTCGGTTCGACAGGAGATGCGTTATGTTTTCACAAATCAAAGCCCTCACCCAAGAGGAGCGTCAGCTTGCCCGCAGCGCCGCCGAAGAAGCGGTGCTGCGCGACATCGGCGACCGCCCGCAACGCGACCACTACAATCAGCACGCTGCCCACCGCTACCCACCTAGTGTGACCAAACTCATCAGCGGATTGTGCATCATCCTGCTGCTGGCGGCGTTCACACCGTCGGCGATCCGGCTCTACGTCATCGGGTCGGAGACTTTTGGTGCAGCCGTTCCCTTTGAATTGGCGATGATCGCCGTCGGGATTGCGACCGTCCTCACGGCGGAAATCGGGCAGGTCGTGTTCTCGCTGGCATTGTGCAACGCTCGGCACGACATCCAACGCGCGCCGCCTGCTCTACGCGAGCATGGGCATCGCCACCGCCATCGCGCTGGTCGGCAATGTGCAAGTCGCCCTACCCGGTCACATGCACAGCCCGTTCGCGTGGCTGGAAGCGATTGCGCCGCCCCTGCTGGTGCTGTCCACCGCTTATGTCCTCAAAGAGCAGATGCTCGAAGCCATCGAACTGCGCCACGCCAACGAACGTGCCTATCAGGAAGCGGTCAATGAATGGCACCGGGCAGCGGTCAATCCGCAAGCCCACAGTCGCTGGATGCAGTTCTACGCCAACGCCCTGCGCGATGCGATCCGCAGACAGAACAACCGCCGCAAAGATGCGGTTGAAGCCCTGACCACGGCTGATTGGCGCGCGCTGGTCTACCGCGAACTGCAAGCCGATGACTGGTACGCAACACCCGAAGCGACAGCTACTCCCATGCCGGTCGAAGGCGGAGACGCCGGGGGCGTTGTGGAGATGGCGCACCCTTTAGCCGTCAGCGTGAACGGGAATGGCAGCCACCACGAGGTGAACGCATGAAGTACTGCTCAGTCTGTGGTGAGGTGCTGCCCCGTTCGGATTACTACGCCGGACGACCGCGTTTGTATTGCAGCAATCGCTGTAAGCAGGTGGCGAAGTGGCAGCGCCGCAGGCAGTTTGTCGGTCATTTCGTGTCAG
>JBGSRB010000167.1:0-3864 GCA_041737735.1 Anaerolineae bacterium
TGTCTACTGGCTGCTGATCGGTTTGGCGGGCGGCGTCTATGTGCTGACGCGGCAGGGTCAGCCGTTGGCGGCAGTGGTGGCGGCTAACACGCGCGCGGCGATCACGGCATCGAGATCGTCATCGGCGGCACCACGCGCCACCACTTCGACCAGATAAGCGCGAAAGTCAAGCGCACCGAGTGCGGTCAGCAGCGCGGCGGATGTGGCGATGCGGAGTTCGGCGTTCGCCTTTTCGTTGGCGATCTCCAAAAAGTCGGCGGTGCTTTCCCATCCGCTGATCGCGTCCATGGGCGTGATCAGCGCTTGGGCGAAGGATAACTGCCACTGGGCGAGAACAGCTTCACTCGCGCGAATGATCGCCGTCAGCGCCGTGACCAACGCGGGATCATCCAGTGGAGCGCGCGCGTCTAAGCCAGCGGCGATGCGCTCGCCCAACGCGGCGGCTTCAGCATCGGTCAGCACCAGATCATGCGCCGCCAACGGACGACGCAGTTGACGCAGCAGCACACCGAGCAGTTCCCCTAACGGTGCGTGACGAAATGCCGCCCCGCGATCAGGCAGCACCATGATCACTCTCGTCGTGGCTAGACGGTGTCTGTAAAGCGGCTTGCGGCGCATCGGGACGGGTATCAACATAAGCATACAACACTTCGTTGACGAGGTCGGCAACGCTGCGCCCATCATTCAGCGCGATGCGCTCCAGTTGATACAGCAGATTAGTTTCGATGTGAACATACATCGCGGCTGCCTTTCGCAACTCGATTTCAGGTGTGCATTATGCCAAATTTCGCGCGTTGGGGGTAGGTGGATCACGGCACGGGCAGTAAGGTGTTCACCCAAGCTTATGTGTCTTCGACAAAATCCCCTTAATTCCTTAAATTTAGAATACTTGGCAATCGTTGTTAAACCTGATAACATTCATACTAATCCAACTACTAACAGCGATTATTTGGCGCAAACATCATGGCACAACTCGACAGCCAAACCTTCAGCGAGATCGTTCGACTGCTTATGCCGCTTATGGACACGGAAGGCAAGCGGCGCAGTTGGCTCGATTCCGTTTTCGTAAGTCCGTTTAACCGTCCTGATTTAGAATTAGACGGCGCGCCCGCCGAAGCCACGCGGCGCTTGGTGCGCGCTCTGCGCGACTATGGCGAAGTGTCGGTGGGCAAGCAGGCATTGTGGGCGCTGCTGCTAGAGGTGTATCACGTTGTCGGCGTGGATAAGCAAGCCAAAATTTTGGAATGGGAAGCGCTGGTCAACAGCGCGCCGAGTGATGATTTACCGGTATCACTCGTCCCGACCACCGATCCCACGCTGGCACACGTGTTTATTTCGTATTCGCGTCAAGATAACGCCATCATCAAGCGCATCGCGCAAGATTTACAAACACGCGGTATTAACGTGTGGATCGACCACAGCGGTTTGAAACCTGGCACGCCGAACTGGGAACAAGCGCTGCGCGATGCGGTGCGTAATAGTTTCGCGGTGGTGCTGGTGGCTTCACCGTCATCGCGCCAATCGGTGTTCGTCGGCGCTGAACTCGATCTCGCGCAAATGTATGGCAAAACCGTGTATCCGGTCTGGGTCAGCGGTGAGCATTGGATCGACTCGGCACCCCTCGCGCTCTCGCGCACCCAGTATATCGATCTGCGCGAACAACTTTACAGCGCTAATCTAAACGCATTGGTGCAAGCGCTCACGACCACACAACATGACCTGACCAGTCCGCCGACTGATCTGATTGATCTCACGCCCGACTTTGTGCCGCGCAACCCCTACAAAGGGCTGCGCGCTTTCACAGGGAAAGACGCCCACGACTTCTTCGGGCGTGAAACACTGATCAACGAGCTGCTGGTTGAATTCAACTTCACCCATATTGACTCCGACAAGCCCGCGCGCTTATTGAGCATCATCGGTCCCAGCGGCAGCGGCAAATCGAGCGTGGTGTTAGCCGGCTTGCTGCCGCGCTTACAAGCTGGCGCCATCACGAACAGCGCTGATTGGGTGTATCCCGCGCCGTTTGTGCCGGGGCGTTATCCGCTCGATAACTTGGCGGCGACGTTAGCGGACACCTTTGATCTGACCACTGATTTCGTCTATAAAAACCTCGATGAACCCAGCGGATTGCATCAGTTAGCCCAGTTGCGCGCGGGCAACCCTGATCAACGGGTGGTGCTGGTGATCGATCAATTTGAAGAATTGTTCACCCAGACCGACAGCGAAGAAGAACGCCGCCAGTTCATCGATCTGCTGGTCACCGCTGTGACGGAACCGCGCGGCGTCGTCAGCGTGATCATGACACTGCGCGCGGATTTCTTCGACCGCCCGATGAATTATCCCGCGTTGGGCAAACTGCTTGAGAAACATAGCAAGCTGGTTGTGCCGATGGAAGTGGGTGATCTGCGCGCCGCCATCGAAAAGCCCGCTTTGCTGCCCGACGTGCGCTTACATTTTGAAGAAGGCTTGGTTGGCGACTTGCTGTTTGAGGTGCGCGGGCAGGCAGGGGCGCTCCCGCTGCTGCAATTCACACTCGATCAGTTGTTTGAGCGCCGTCAAGGGCAAACGCTGACGCTGGAAGCCTATCGCGCCATTGGCGGCGTGCGTGGCGCACTGGCGAAACATGCCGAGTCAATTTACAAAAGTTTGCCCACCGAGGTGCATCAAGACTTAGCGCGGGCGCTGTTTCTGCGCTTGATCGAGCCGGGCGTCACCGAGCAAGATACGACGCGCCGACGTGCAGCGCTGAACGAACTGCGCCTGCCCGATGAACAACGCAGCAGCATCTTGCGCGAAGTGGCGGATACGTTTGTCAATCAACGCTTATTGACCACGGGCGGCGCTGGTGGTGCCAGCAGTACGATCGAAGTGAGTCACGAAGCGTTAATCCGCGAATGGGGACGCTTACGCGATTGGCTGAGCGCAGCCCGCGATGATATTCGTTTGCAAAAAACCATCTCGGCTGATTGCACGGCGTGGGTGCTGCGCGGGCGCAACCCGGACGACGACGCGCTCTATCGTGGCACGATCCTGCTGCGCGCGTTGGAATGGTCAGCCCATAACACGCCGAGCGCTGATGAAAAAGCCTTCCTCGATGCCGCGGAAGCCCAGCAGAGCGCCGTGATCGCCCGCGAAGAAGAACGCAAGCGTGAATTGCAAGCCGCCGCCGAACGTGCCGAACGCGCGCAAGCCGCCGCTCATCAAGAAACTGAACGCGCTCAAAGCGCCACCGCGCATTCACAGCAGATGGCGAAACGCGCGCAGCGCTTGCGCGGCATTGCCACCATCGTGGGAGTAGTGGCAGGGGTGATCGTGTTCATGGCTGCCATCATTAGCATCAACGCGACGGTGCAGGTCGATCAAGCGGGGCAAACCCTGACGCCGATCCCCGAAACGCTGACGCCCATCGGCGCGACCCTGCAAGCCGCCGACGCCCAAATTGCCGCCGCTGAACGCCAGATTGCCGCCGCCGATGCTCAAATCGCCGCCGCACTGGTGGAACAGGGCAACGCGCTGGAGCAGGCGGAAACTGCTCAAGCTGCGTTCGTCATCGCCCAGACGCAAGTCGGAAATGCCGAAACACAAGTGGCGGTTGTGCGCGAACTGACGGCGATTCCGCCGACGCTAACGCCGCTCGCCCGCACGATTGTTGCCGCGAATGTGCAGTTACGTGACGCCGCCACCGCGCAAGCGATCGCCGCTGTGCAAGCCGCGACTGCTCAAGCGGATGTTGCCAGCGCCAACGAAGCCCGCGACAGCGCGCAGACGCAGGTTGCCGCCGCGAACGCGACCCTCACACCGATCCCTGCCACGCTGACGCCTGTCGCGCTGACGTTGCAGGCGGGCAGTGAACTGGTTGAGACT
>JBGSRB010000180.1:0-7116 GCA_041737735.1 Anaerolineae bacterium
GCGCTGCGCGATCATGCGCTGATGGTGTACGCGCGCGAAGATTGGCACGGTCTGGTTGCGCCCCTGCTGATCAATTTGCAGGATGCTGGCGTGAAAACGTGGGTCGATCAGCATCTGACCAACGGCAGTGATGCGTGGGGCGCGGAAGTCGAGCAAGCGCTGCGCGAGTGCTGGTTGATGATCGTCGTGCTGACGCCCAGCGCCATCCGCGCGCCGCATGTGCGCTTGCTCTATCGGCATTTTCTGGCGCAGGAGAAGCCGATCATCCCGGTGGTGTATGACGCCACCCAAACGCTGCCCGCTGAATTGGCACGCCTGCGCCCCATCATTTTTGATGCGCGTGAAGACAGTCGCGTTTTTCACAAACTGGTCTACGCCATTCGTCAGCGCCGCAACGGTGATAAGTAGACGGGATCGCGCCGGATAAACGCAGGCAGCACACCGGACGATTCCGCCTATAATGCGAATTATGCGAACCCTACACCTGCGCTGGAAAGCGCTCAAACGGCGTTACAAACTGCTCACCATCACCGCCGCGATCCTGATCGGCGCGGGCGTGTTCGTTTACGCTTGGCTGTTCGCTGATCTGCCGTCGATTGACCGTGTGCAAGCGGGCTTAACGCTGCCTTCCACGCGCATTTATGATCGGCACGGGCGTTTACTCTACGAAATTCTGGCGGACAGCAGCACGGGCGGACGCAACACCGCCATCGCGCTCGACGCCATTCCGCAGCACTGCCAGAACGCCGCGATTAGCATTGAGGACGCCAACTTCTACGCGCACCCCGGCGTTGATCTGGTCGGTGTGGCGCGCGCGGCATGGATCAACCTGCGCGGCGGCGAAGTGATCGCGGGTGGCAGCACGATCACGCAGCAGGTCGCGCGCAATCTGCTGCTTGATCCCTCGCAGCGCGCCGAGCGCACGGTAGAACGCAAACTGCGCGAGATGATTCTCGCGGTGCGCTTGCAAAACGCCTATAGCAAAGCTGACGTGCTGGCGTTGTATCTCAATCAATCGTATTTCGGCAATCTGGCGTATGGCATCGACGCCGCCGCGCGCGCCTACTTCGGCAAGAGCGCGGGCGATCTCTCGCTGGCGGAATGTGCCTTACTCGCGGGTTTGCTGCAAGCGCCCGCCGCTTATGATCCGCTGACGAACCTGAGCGCCGCGCGCGATCGGCAAAGCATCGTGCTTGATCTGATGGCGCGTGATGGTCACATTAGCGCGGAGCAAGCCGCCGCCGCCCGCACCGAAGAACTGCAATTCGCCGCGTCGCCCTTTCCCATCGAAGCGCCGCATTTCGTCATGGCGGTGATCACGCAGCTTGAACGCACCTACGGCGCGGCGCTCTACCGCGACGGACTCGACGTGATCACAACGGTCGATCTTGACTGGCAGCGGGCGGCGCAGCGCGTGGTCAATTATCATCTCGACGGGCTGAACAACCCGATTGACGCGGGAAGTGTGCCTGCCGAAGCCAACAACGGCGCGCTCGTCGCCATCGATCCGTACACGGGGCAAGTGCTGACCATGCTCGGCAGCCCGAATTACTTCGACGAGTCGATTGATGGCGCGGTCAATGCGGCGCTGGCGCTGCGGCAGCCGGGCAGCGCGCTCAAGCCGTTCACGTATGCGGCGGCGCTGAATCCGACGCTGGATGATCCGATGACCGCCGCCAGCATGATCCTTGATGTGCGGACGCCGTTCGTCACGCGCAGGTTGGAAAGCTACACACCGCTGAATTTCGGCTTGGTCGAAAACGGACCCGTGCTGGTGCGCGAAGCGCTGGCGTCGTCATTCAATATTCCAGCGGTGGTGGCGCTCGATCACGTGGGCATTGAGGGCATGGTCTCGCTGTCAGCCAACGCGGGCTTGCAGTCACTGGCGGAAAACAGCAGCGTTGATCTGGCGATCACGCTCGGCGGCGGCGAAGTGCGCCTGCTCGACTTGACGCAGGCTTACAGCATCTTCCCCAATGGCGGCTATCGCGTCGATCCCGCGTTCATCCTCAGCGTGACCACGCGCGCGGGCGAGTCGCTGTATGAGTGGACACCGCCGCGCGCGGAAACCCGCACACAGGTGCTTGATCCGCGCATCAGTTTCATCATCAGCGACATTTTGAGCGACAATAGCGCGCGCATCCGTGCGTTTGGCGCGAACAGCGCGCTCAACATCGGGCGACCCGCCGCCGCGAAAACGGGAACGACCACCGATTACCGCGATAACTGGATTGTCGGCTACACGCCGAATCTGGTGGTGGGTGTGTGGGTGGGCAACGCCGATAATACGCCGATGGTGGATGTGACGGGCGTCAGCGGGGCAGCGCCGATCTGGAACGCCTTCATGCGTGAGGCGCTGCGCGGTCAACCCGTGATCGACTTCGCGCCGCCCGACGGCTTGATCCGCCGTGAAGTGTGTGCGCTCAGCGGCTTACTGGCGACGCCCGATTGTCCGCGCCGCCGCATGGAGTGGTTTATCCCCGATACTGAGCCAATCGAGTTCGACACTTTTTATCAGCGCTTCGCCATCGACACGCGCACGGGCTTGCTGGCAGACGAAAGCACGCCGCCGAATTTCCAAGCGCAGCGCGTCTATGTGGTGCTGCCGCAGGAAGCGCGCGCATGGGGGATACACGCGGGTTTACTGCCACCGCCCGCCGACGCGGATACCGTCATGCCCGATCAAGATGTGGGCTTGCGCCTGCTCGAACCTGATCCGTACACCACCTATCAGATCAGCCCGATTCTGCCGCGTGCCACGCAGCGCATCCGCCTGATCGCGGGCGCGCCGCCCAATACGCAATCCGTGCGTTATTTTATGAACGACGCGCTGATCGGTGAAGCGGACTCAGCGCCTTATTCCGTGTGGTGGACGCTCGAACCCGGCGCGCATGAAGTCTATGCCGAAGCGACTTACGCCGACGGCACAACGGAAATTACGCCCGTGCGCCCGTTCCGCGTGACGGTCTATGCGCCGCCGCAATCGTTCACCGCTGGCGATCCAGCGGGGAATTAGCCGCCGATCACAACCCTAAGCCGCGCAGATACTCGCGGTTGCGGCGCGCGCTTTGACGCGGCAGCTTGTCGTCATCAGTGAGGATGTCTTGCTCGACAATCGCCCACCCGTCATAACCGCGTGCGTCCATGCGCGCAATTACGGTGGGAAAATCGACCTCACCCTGTCCCAATTCGCAGAACACACCCGCCGCCACCGCCGCGAAATAATCCATGCGTTCTTTTTGCGCCAACTCGCGGATCGCCGGATCGCAGTCTTTGAAATGCAGATAACGCACGCGCTCGCCAAACTCATCCAGCGCTTTGACGGCATCGCCGCCCGCATAATGCCAATGTCCCGTGTCTAAGCACAAGCCGACCAGATCGGCATCGGCGCGGCTGAGCAGTTGGCGCGTTTCTTCGGGCGTTTCGACATAGCCCGCGCAGTGATGATGAAACACCACGCGCAGCCCATGCTGATCGAACACCGCGCGCGCCACACGATTGACGCCGCGCGCATACACATCCCACTGATCGCGCGTCAGTTGGCTGCCGTGGCGTCGTCCGGCTTGCTGCACCAGTTCGGGAACTTGCCCGTTATCATCCGCCAGCACAATAGTTTCCGCGCCGCACGCCGCCAACAACGCGCCCACCAGCAGCGCGTGCGCTTCGCCCGCATCATGCTGCGCGGCATCGACGAAATTCACCGGCACGAACGCGGATAACAGTCGCAGTCCCCGCTGATCCAGTTCGGCGCGCAGTGTGTCGGCGTCGATGGGTAGATAGCCCCAGGGACCCAACTCCGTGCCGACGTAGCCCGTCGCGGCGATTTCATCCAGCACGCGCGTGTAAGGATATTTCGGCTCGATGCCTTCAAATTCATAAATGCCCCACGAAACGGGCGCATTAGCGATACGAATGGTCATGGTGCGCGCTTCCCCTCGTCTGCACGTTAGCACACGCATAACAATACCGCTGACCTCGTTGTTTTGCCAAGCAGGGGCGGCAGCGGCGATCAAATTTCGCGGGTTGGTGTTGACGCGAACAGCGCGTTATAATGCGCGTCATTGATCAATAAACGCCACGAAAATACACCCGCATGAGCGACTTACGTCCATCACCCAAGCACAAACCGGTTTCGCTGTTCGTCACCTGCATCGTCGATATGATCTATCCGCACACAGGCGTTAGCGTCGTCGAAGTGCTGGAGCATCTCGGCGTGGAAGTGCGCTTTCCGCTCAATCAAACCTGCTGCGGACAGCCTGCGTTTAATTCCGGCTTTCAGGATGACGCGCGCGGCGTCGCCAAGCAGTTCTTGACTGCGTTTGCCGATGCCGAAGTGATCGTCACGCCGTCGGGAAGCTGCGGATCGATGGTGCGCCACTACTATCCGGAATTGTTCAAGGATGATCCCGACTGGCACGACCGCGCGCTGCGTGCCGCCAGTCGCACATGGGAATTTAGCGAGTATCTGGTCGATGGCTTGGGCATCACCGACTTGGGCGCGGCGCTGCCACCGACGAAAGTCGCGTTTCATCACGCCTGTCACGGCTATCGCTTGATGGGCTTGGGCGAACAATCCCAAACCCTAGCGCGCCACATCGACGGCGTGACCATCAACCCGCTGGCGGGCGCGGATCAATGCTGCGGCTTCGGCGGCTTGTTCGCCGTGAAAATGCCGGAAATCAGCGGCGCGATGCTCGATGAAAAGGTGCAGCACATCAACGCCGCCGATGCTGACGTGATCATCACGGGCGATGCCAGTTGTCTCACGCAGATGAACGGCGGCTTGAGTCGGCAGGAAAGCGCCAAGCGGGTGCAGCATATCGCTGATCTACTGGCGCGCGGTCTGCGCGAACGCACGAACGCCAACGACAACGCTTAGCCAACGCTTGCTTGCCAATCGGCAAACGTGGACATAGAATCACCATATACACGTCAACCATGCAGATAGGACACTTGACCGTGAATGTGTCGAACCACCTGACGCCTGATCACATTATGCAGCGTCTGCTGCTGATCAATCCGCACGCTGGCGCTGCTTCAGCGAACGCTGAAGACTCCGCCAAGCGCGCCTTAAGCTACTCGCTGATCTTTTCCGGCGTGCGCTGTGTGCTTCAATATGCGCTGCTGCCCTTCGTGCTGCCCATGCTGGGCATTGCGGCAGACGCCGCCATCCCGTTGATGCTGGTGCTGACCGTACTAGCGATGATCTCGATCTTTTTCAGCCTGCGCCGTTTCTGGCAAATTGGGTACACCCATCGTTGGCAGTATCTCGCGGTGGCGCTGGTCGCGCTGACGCTGCTGGTCGCCTTCATGCTGCTTGATCTGAATGTGATCGCGGCGTAATCTTCAGCTTGTTCACTGGCAAATGCGTGCTACCCTAGACAGACAGCATTAGATCATGTTTGACATAGATCGGCGCCCGCTGATCGCTGTCGCCAGATAATTGAGGGGTGTTGACGTGGCAGAGGTCAGAACCAGACGAATTCTTGTGGTCGATGACGACCCAGAAATGCTGCAATTGGTGCGTGTGCTGCTTTCGCGCATCGATTGTGAAGCTTTGACCGCGCAAAATGCCGCCGAAGCCGCGCACATCTTGCGCACCGAACCGCTGCCCGACCTGCTGATCCTCGACTTGATGCTGCCCGATGTCAGCGGCATCGAGTTTTTGCGGCAGATGCGCGCGAAAAACAATTTTAAGGCGTTGCCCGTCTTGATCCTCTCGGCGCTGATCGATCCTGATCGCATCCGTGAAGCGCTCGACAGCGGCGCGGATCGCTACCTGACGAAACCGTATATCGCCACGAATCTGCTCGGTTATGTGCAGGAAATGTTGAAAAACAGACCGCAGGAGTGATCCCGTGTCGATTGAAGCACTTGTGCCGTTAGGGCTAGCGGCGTTGATCGGTTCGGCGCTGGGTATTTCGATTTATCTGCGCCGACTGATCCGTCGGCATGAGCGCAATGTCGTCGACGATTTCCCCGACGCGCTGTTGACCGTGCGCGCCCAATTCTTCGGCTTGCAATCGCGTGGGATGGCGCAGATGCGCGGCACAGGCAGCTTGATCATCACGCGCGACAGCGTGCATTTCGCGCAATGGACACCGCAGCGTCAGCTTACGATTCCGGCGACGGCGATCCAATTGTTGGAAACGCCGCGCAGTTTTCTGGGCAAGACGCAGGGCGTGCAACTGCTCAAAATCAATTTCATCGATGAACACGGGCAGGCGGACGCCATCGCGTGGCGCGTCGAAGATTTAGACACGGTGCAGCGCGTGATCGAAGGGATTCTGCCGGATGACGAGTGATCCAGCCAGCAACACCCCGAACAACGACGCCAAAGCGCACAGCCAAGCGCGCTTTAGTCAATTTGCCGATCGCTATGTGACCAGTGAAACGCACAGCGCGGGTGACGATCTCGAACGACTGCTCGAAGTCAGCGCGCCCCAAGCGCACGAGATCGCGCTCGATATTGCGACAGGCGGCGGACATACCGCGCTCAGGCTTGCGCCGTTCGTGCGCCACATGATCGCCAGCGATTACGCGCTGACGATGCTCAACGCCGCGCGCGCGTTCGTCGCACCACAAGCCGCGAATGTGAGTTATTCCGGCGCGGACGCGGAAAATCTGCCCTTTGCGGCGCACAGCTTCGACTTGATTACGTGTCGCATCGCGGCGCACCATTTCCCTGATATTTATCGCTTTGTGGTCGAATGTGCGCGCGTATTGAAAACAGGCGGCAGGCTGGTGATTCAGGATCATCTTGTGCCGCACGATGCGCGCGACAAAGCCTATGTTGAAGCCTTCGAGCGTTTGCGCGATCCGAGTCATGTGCGCGCGCTCGATGAATATGAGTGGCGCGGCGTGTATCTCGACGCCGGCTTGACGGTCGAACACGCCGAACCACTGCGCCGTCCCGTCAAGCTGCTTCCGTGGGCGCAGCGGCAGGATAACCCGCCGGAAGTGATCGAACGCTTGCAGGTGTTACTCGCGCAAGCGCCCGAACCCGTCGCGACGTTCATCGGCGCGCGCGACGCGGGAACGCCCGCCGCTGGCTTTGATCACGTCTACATGCTGATCAGTGGGCGCAAGCCTTAACCCGCTAAACGTCCCGCCCAC